>CANGIC010000032.1 GCA_947453795.1 Flavobacteriales bacterium | reverse complement strand
GTGACCCTTCGCGTACCTCAGGGCAAGGAACGAAGTAAAACAAAGTGAGAGTGAACCGCTCTCGCTTTTCACTCTCACTCTGTTTTTGTTGACCATTGGTCTGAAATATCGAACTTTTGTATGATTTAAAGGAAGTTATTAACTGGGTATAAAACCAGAAAGTCCTAAAAAGAGCGAGAAGGAGAGTGACCCTTCGCGTACCTCAGGGCAAGGAGCGAAGTAAAACAAAGTGAGAGTGAACCGCTCTCGCTTTTCACTCTCACTCTGTTTTTGTTGACCCACTAGGGCTCGAACCTAGACTCTTCTGAACCAAAATCAGACGTGTTGCCAGTTACACCATGGGTCATTCTCTTTTGGTTATTCCCGCAAATCCGCCGGGGCGAAGTGGAAAGGGTTAAACCTTTAGTTATTTCGGACTGCAAATTTAGAAACAAAATTTTAATTTGCTTCCGCTTCGTTAAAAAAAAAGTAATTCCTTACCTCACGTTCGGCATTTCATCATAAAATGAAGTGTGGATTGAGGTTTTATTTCGTTTCTCTAGTCAAGGAAACTGAAAATTTCTCCATTTACTTTCATCACCAAAATTTCACCTATTTTATTAACCCTATCATAACCCAAACTTGTAAAAGACATCGTACATTTGCACCTGAATAGTAGTTAGTTCAGGTGGTAGGATATAGGACTTTAGGGAATCCGTTTTTTCGTGGTTTGCGCGCAATCGCTTTATTCATGGTGGTTTGCAGCGTAATGGCATTGAGTAACTTGGCCTTTTCCCAAACATTGATTGTCAATGAGGTATCAAATGGTCCTGCAGGAAATCAAGAATACATTGAACTTGTGGTTGTCAGTCAGACGGCCTATTACGACTGTGGTGTTTCTACTCCACCATGCATCGACATTCGTGGGTGGATCCTCGACGACAACAGCGGTTATCACGGTACAAGTGGCGTTGCACCAGGTGCTGTGCGCTTCTCCTACGATCCAATGTGGCAATGTGTGCCTCTAGGAACGATTATCCTCATTTACAACAATGGCGATCCGAATACGAGTTTACCTCCACAAGATCTTTCGATGACGGATGGAAACTGTGCCATTGTCGCACCAATCAGCAGTGCCACTTTATTTGAAACGAATGCTACTACACCGGGTGCTGTGGCCTGCTCTTATCCCACAACGGGGTGGACACCGGGCGGCAACTGGTCAAGTGTGGTTCTTGCCAATGGAGGAGATTGTGTGCGTCTTGTGGATTTATCTGGCTGTGAAGTGTTTTCACTTTGCAATGGTTCCGACAACCTGAACAACATGATTTACTTTGCAGGAAGCGGGGCGGATGATGTGTGGTATTTCAATGGCGGCAATCCTTTCCTTCAAGCCAATTGGTCGGAAGGTTGTGCCGATAACGAAACGACCATCGATGCCTTCACCTGTGGATCAAACCTACAGACCCCAGGGGCGCCGAATAATGCCGCCAATGCCGCATATATCGCTCAGTTTAACAATGGTTGTCAACCTATCACTCCTATTTCCGTGAGTGCGACATCAACGATTGACAACTGTAACTGCTCAGGAACAGCAACGGCAACAGCCACAGGTTCTATTCCTGGCTACACTTATGCATGGTACAATGCTACTTTCCAAGCCATTGGTCAAACATCGGCTACCGCCACTGGACTCTGTTCGGGTACCTACTATGTCATCGCCACTTCAGCAATAAACTGTAAGGATACCGCACTGGTTGTCGTCGGACAAAATTCTCCCGCTACCGTTTCAGTAAATAGCATTGCCATTTGTTCGGGGAGTTCAACAACACTGACAGCCACCGCCTCACCAGCTGGAGGAACATTCAGTTGGTCACCGACAAATGAAACGACAGCAGCAATTTCCGTAAGTCCGATATCAACCTCAACATATGTTGTGAGTTACACCTCTCTTGGGTGCACCGTTACGGCTGTTTCCACCGTGAATGTAAATGCTGCACCTACCGTCAACGCAGGTCCTGATCTCTCTGTATGTGTTGGACAATTCGTCACGCTTTCAGGGGCAATTGGTGCGAGTGCTACCTCCGGACTTTGGTCCACGACATCTGGAACATTCGTCGATGCAACGAGCTTAACCTCGAATTTCGACCCTGGAGCAACTTCGGGAACGATTACATTGACATTGACCACCAACGATCCGAACGGACCTTGTCCGGCAGCGAGTGATCAAATGGTCATTACAGTGAATGCTTTACCTGTTGTCAATGGGGGTGCCGACATCGTGGTATGTCCTGGTGGAACAGGAACACTGACTGCAACAGGAGCAAGCACCTATACGTGGTCTCCCAGCGTTCAAAATGGGGTTCCATTTTCACCTTCGGCAGCTGGGACTTACACCGTTACGGGGACATCAAGTGCGGGATGTATCAATACCGATCAAGTGCTCGTTTCCTTAGGAACCAATCCAACAATTGTGGCCAATGATGTAACCGCTTGTGCAAATGGAACGGTCACTTTGACAGCAACAGGGGCAAATACTTATTCCTGGGCGCCAGCACTAAACTTAAGCAGTACAACAGGGGCTTCGGTGACCTTCACGGCAGGGTCAACAACGACATATGTGGTGACAGGAACCTCTACCTCAGGATGCGTCGGACAAGATATCGCAACAGTTACAGTTAGTGCATCACCTGCAGTCAATGCCGGAAATGATGTTTCTATATGTGCAGGTCAATCGACCGTGTTGACCGCATCGGGCGCTACAACGTACCAATGGACGGGCTTGGCTGCGGGGAATGGAATTTCAGTGAGTCCAACAGTGACCACGACCTATACTGTTTCTGCAACAGGGGCCAGTGGATGTGTAAGCACCGATCAAGTTGTGGTTACCGTTAACGCATTACCAGTGGTCAATGGTGGGCCTGATATCAATGCGTGTCCGAATACACCTATTACATTAACGGCAACGGGTGCCAATACCTATTCCTGGAATCCGAGCATTCAAAACGGGGTGCCATTCACGCCAATCGTAACCATGAATTACTTGGTGACAGGAACATCGGCGCAAGGATGCACGGGAACAGATTTTGTGCTCGTAACCATGCTCCCATCATTCAGCATCAATACACCGGCGGTTTCTGTATGTCAAAATTTAACGGCTAATCTTGTGGCAACTGGAGGTGTTTCGTACACCTGGTCCCCAGCGACGAATCTCAGTGCGACCAAC
This sequence comes from Flavobacteriales bacterium, assembly GCA_947453795.1. Taxonomy (GTDB): domain Bacteria; phylum Bacteroidota; class Bacteroidia; order Flavobacteriales_D; family Crocinitomicaceae; genus M0103. The sequence continues at coordinate 14,455 of CANGIC010000032.1, read as the reverse complement.
GGTTCTACAGTAACATTCACGCCGGGCACAAACACCAACTATACCGTAGTTGGAACAAATGCTGCGGGATGTACAGCAACCTCAACCCTAGTCGTCACCGTAAAAGCTCTTCCGCTCATCAACGCTGGATTTGATGCCACCATTTGTTCTGGACAATCGTCTATTTTAACGGCTACTGGTGGGAACTCCTACCAATGGACAGGACTTGCCGCTGGAAATCCAATCACTGTGAACCCAACGGCAACGACAACTTATACGGTTACAGGAACGGGGGCCAATGGCTGTACCAACACCGACCAAATTCAAGTCACAGTCAATGCAGTTCCTGTGGTCAACGGAGGTCCAGATATTACGGCATGTCCGAATAGCCAGGTGACATTGACCGCTACAGGGGCCAATACCTATTCATGGAATCCAAGTATTCAAAACGGTGTAGCATTTACGCCAACAACGACGATGAATTACTTGGTAACGGGGACTTCAGCACAAGGTTGTACGGGAACTGATTTTGTGCTAGTCACTTTATTGCCTGCGTTTACGATTTCGACCCCCGCTGTTTCAGTTTGTCAGAATTTAACGGCCAATCTTGTTGCCACTGGAGCATTGAATTACACTTGGTCTCCTTCAACAAATTTAAGTGCAACAACAGGAGGAACTGTAACCTTTACACCGGGCAACAACACCAACTATACCGTAGTAGGAACCAATGCTGCAGGATGTACCGCAACCTCAAGTTTGATTGTTACGGTAAAGCCATTGCCATTGATCAACGCAGGATTTGATGCCACCATCTGTGCGGGGCAATCGAACATTCTTAGTGCCTCGGGAGGAAATAGCTATCAATGGACAGGGTTAGCCGCAGGGAATCCAATCACCGTAACACCTGCAGCGACAAGCACCTATACGGTAACAGGAACTGGCGCGAATGGCTGCACCAATACCGATCAGATTTTAGTGACCGTAAATCCTTTGCCTGTGGTGAATGGAGGAGCTGATGTTACTGTTTGTCCATTATCGCAAGTCACATTGACCGCCACGGGCGCGAATACCTACTCGTGGAATCCTATCGTACAAAATGGCGTTGCCTTTACCCCTTCCGCTACAACAAATTTTCAAGTAACAGGTACCTCCAATCTCGGTTGTACTGCTACTGACCTTGTTTTAGTCACTGTATTGCCAGCACCAACCCTGTCCACACCCAATGTGGCTACTTGTCAGAATGGAACGGTGAATGTCGTGGCTACAGGTGCGCAATCTTATTCATGGTCCCCTGCAACCAATTTGAGTGGGATTACGGGTGGAACCTTACTTTTCACCGCTGGAAATTCAACGACCTACACGATTGTTGGAACAAGTGCCAATGGTTGCACGGCTTCGTCTAACTTGGTAGTCACTGTGAATCCATTGCCTGCAACCAATGCGGGAACGGATTTCAGTATCTGCGCCGGGCAATCGACAACATTAACCGCGACAGGTGCGAACACCTATACGTGGACAGGCGCAGCGGGAAATCCAATTACCATAACTCCAGCCGCGACAACCACCTACACGGTCACTGGAACGAGCGCCGCAGGGTGCACCAATACAGATCAAGTCATTGTAACCGTGAATCCTTTACCAACAGTAAATGGAGGCGCGGATGTCACCGTTTGTTCTGGTCAGCCAGTGACTTTAACAGCAACGGGTACTGCCACCTATTCTTGGAATCCTGTCGTCTCCAATGGTGTTTCATTCAACCCAACAGCCACAACAACCTATGTAGTGACAGGAACCTCAGCCCTTGGTTGTACTGCGACGGACAATGTTTTGGTGACAGTAAATCCAAATCCTGTCGTTGTCGTGAATGATGTGGCACTCTGTGCGGGCGGTACAGCAGCGTTGACTGCAAATGGAGCAAATACCTATACTTGGAGTCCAGCCACCAACCTTAGTGCTGCAACTGGCGCCAATGTGACCTTTACCGCAGGGGCAACAACAACTTATACCATCACAGGAACGAGTCCTGCGGGGTGCACCGGTACAGACAATGCAACAGTTACCGTAAATGCCTTGCCCGTAATCAACGCTGGTGCAGATCAAACGGTTTGTGAAGGAAGTCAAATCACCCTATCGGCAACGGGCGCAACGTCATACACCTGGAATCCAACTGCAACGAATGGTGTTGCCTTCACTCCTGTCGTTGGAACGACACTTTACACCGTGACAGGGACCAATGCAAATGGATGTATTGCAACAGATCAAGTTTCAGTGCTTGTGAATCCAAATCCGATTGTCAATGCTGGAGCTGATGTCGCACTTTGCGCTGGAGAACAAGCCACCTTCACCGCAAGTGGTGCACAAACTTATTCTTGGTCAGGAAGTGTGGTTGATGGAACACCATTTACACCAATAGCAACGACAACTTACACCGTAACAGGAACAAGTGCGGCCGGATGTATCTCCACAGATGCTTTGATTTTAACTGTCAATCCAATTCCTAATGTCAACGGTGGAATAGACATCGAAACATGTGCTGGACAGAATGTCACCTTGGCAGCGAGTGGTGCAGCGACCTATACGTGGGATGGCAGCGCTGTTAACAATCAACCTTTCTTGCCACCAACGGGAACAACTGTTTATACCGTAACAGGAACAAGTGCCGCCGGATGCGTCGATACCGATCAGGTTTCTGTACTTGTCAACCCGAACTACCAAGCGACCTTTGTTCCGAGTGCTACATTCGGTTGTGCGCCCGTTGCTGTCACCTTGTACAATACCACCGCTGGAGGATCCATTGATTGTTCATGGACCTTGAGTAATGGGGTCACATTACAAGGATGCGACTCGGTGAGTTTTGTGCTAGAAAGTGCTGGATGTCTCGATGTTACCTTGAGTGTAAATGCCGCAAACGGATGTTCGAGCACTGTGACACAAGCAAATCTCATTTGTGTTGAAGAAACACCGGTGGCCGATTTTGCGCCGCTCCCGAATGTCATTACTGTATTTGATCCACCAGTTCAATTCTTGAATACCTCTTCAGGGGCTGCACAATACATTTGGGACTTTGGCGACGGTTCCCCATTGATTGAGGCCAACGATCCTTCACACGACTATTCTCAAGATTCTGTGGGGGCTTATTTGGTGACACTGCTGGCCACTTCGCCTTCCGGTTGCATTGACACTGCCTATGCTTTGATTCAGATTATTGATGACGTCATTTTCTACGTGCCAAATTCATTCACACCAGATGGTGATATTGTCAACCAAACCTTCCAACCTGTCTTTACTTCAGGATTTGATCCAGCCGAGTATTCCATGCGCATTTACAATCGTTGGGGCGAGGTCATTTTCGAATCGAATGATGCCACGGTCGGCTGGGATGGCAGTTACGGTATTGGATCGAATTACCACATGATGCAGGACGGCGTTTATACCTGGAAAATTGAATTTACTGTCCTTCAAACAGACGAGACCATTATGAAAGTGGGGCATGTCAGTTTGTTGCGCTAAGCGTTTTCAACAGTGTTGCCTTAGTAAAAACTGAGAGCACAATACACCCTTAAACTATAGGAAACATAAGGCATCCACCTTTGTATAAAACAAAGTGATGGAAGTAAAAAAGCGAAGACTAGATGTAGCAGTAATCTCTGATATACATCTCGGAACATTTGGTGCTCAAGCCAGTGATTTAGCCGATTATCTCAATTCAATAGCACCAGATATTCTTGTGTTAAATGGCGACATTATCGATATTTGGCAATTCAACAAACGCTATTTCCCGAACAGCCACATGGCAGTAATCCGCGCCATTTTTAATCTTTTGGCCAAAGGAACAAAGGTTCACTATATCACTGGGAATCACGATGAAATGTTGCGCAAATTCAACGGCTTTTCCTTGGGAGATTTCACCATTCAAAACAAAATAGTCCTTAACCTTCCCACAGGCAAGGCTTGGATTTTTCACGGGGATGTTTTTGATACATCAATGAAACAATCGAAGTGGATTGTAAAATTGGGCGGCTTTGGGTATGACCTTTTGATTCGAATCAATTCCATCGTCAATTGGTGTAGCGAGAAAATGGGGCGTGGACGTGTTTCCTTGTCTAAAAAAGTAAAGGATAGTGTCAAGGGAGTCATCAGTTACATCAACAATTTTGAAGAAACGGTCGCTGAAATCGCCATTTCAAAAGGATATCAATATGTCATTTGTGGGCACATCCATCAGCCGAAAATACAGGAAATGTCTACAAAAGATGGTCGAGTTTATTACTTAAACTCTGGTGATTGGGTTGAAAATAGAACGGCACTCGAATATGTAAATGGTGCGTGGTCACTTTATACTCACCAGGATAACAAAACAAAGCGAGAACGTATGCCTGACGACAAGCAACATTTGAATTACGAGCATCTCTACAATGATGTGATCATGGACAATTCCTATTCTTTAAATTTTGTTGAGCTATGAAAATACTATACGGAATCCAAGGCACAGGAAATGGTCATGTTGCCCGAGCGCGTGAAATCTTACCCGAACTAAATAAGCATGCACAGGTTGATGTTCTATTGAGTGGGAATCAAAGTCAAATCGATCTTGGTTTTGAGGTGAATTACAAATCCGAAGGGTTGACCTTTAGATCCTCTAAAAAAGGCGGTATTGCCTATTTGAAATCCGTTTTCACGGCTAGCCCGATTGATTTGATTCGAGATATTCGTCAACTTCCCGTGAAAAAATACGACTTAATTATTTCTGATTTTGAACCTGTTTCATCATGGTCGGCATTAATCAATGGGGTTCCCTGTATTGAAATGAGTCATCAGGCTGCGGTGAGTCATGCATTGGCTCCTCGACCCACTTCGATTGACCGGATGGGCTCCTATGTGCTTTCGCATTATAGTCCAGCAAAGAAAAAATATGGGTTTCATTTTGAGTCTTTTGCAGAGAACATATTTACCCCTGTTATTCGAAAAGAAGTTAGGCAGCTGAACCCACAAAATAAAGGATACTATACTGTTTATATGCCTTTTTATGCAGACGAATTCCTAGTGCGCTTTTTACAGCAATTCGATGCCCAATGGCGTATTTTTTCTAAATCCGCAAAAGGAAAATCGCAGCAGAAGAATGTTGAGATTCAACCTATTGAAAACGAAGCATTTTTGAAAAGTCTTGAAGGTTGTGAGGGTGTATTGTGTGGTGCGGGTTTTGAGCTGCCTTCAGAGGCACTATTTCTGGGTAAAAAATTAATGGTGATTCCCATGCAAGGTCAATATGAGCAACAATGCAATGCTGCTGCACTTCAATCCATCGGTATTGATGTACTTGACTCGCTTGATTTGATTCATCACAGAACGATTAACTACTGGGTGAACAAACCCATGCCGGAGGACTTCATCAATTATCCAGACCAAACAGACCTCATCATTCAACGAGTGATTCGCGAATTTGAAAATCATCAGATCCCAACGGAAATTACTGCTCCTAGTCGTATGGAGTTACTTCGTTATTTTATTTAGAAACGGAAATAGAATAAAAAAGGGGCCTCGTTAAAACAATCCCCCTTTTTTACATTACAAACAAACTTATTCTTTGATTAATCGAACAGTTGTGATTTCAATACCTTGTATCATAAGCGTATAAATTCCACTTGAAAAATTGGCTAAGTCAAGCATGAATTCATTCAGATTGTTGCTAAACTGAAGCACGGATCTACCTTGCGCATCGAGCACTACATATTGAGACACTCCATTGATATTGTGCGCCACGTTGAATGATCCTTTTGATGGATTTGGATACACCGTCAGTATTGCTTGATTGTTATCTTCAATTCCCAAACAAGGGTCGCTATTTACTACAACAATGTCATTGTCCGTGCACCCAAATTGATTGGAAACTGTCAATTGATAATTTCCTGCTCCTGGAGCATTGGTACTTGACGTTGTCGAACCCGTATTCCATTGATAGGTCGTAAATCCAGCTGGAGCATTCAATGTGATTGGTAAGTTGTACGAGCAAACCGTAGTATCTGAACCTAAGTCGATGCTCGGCAATGGATTAACTGTCAATGTGATAGAATCACTCGAAACACAACCACTTGCATTTGTTCCAGTTACAGCGTAAACTGTAGTCGAAGGATTCAACACCACTGAAATTCCATTGGTTACTCCATTGTTCCAAGAATACGTGTTCGCGCCGCTTCCATAGAAAACAACACCTTGACCGTAACATAGCACAGTATCTGTAGCGTTTGCCGTAACTAGTGGCAATTCAGCCACAGCAATGGCAACTTCTGATGTATCCGAACACCCATTAATATCCGTGCCTGTCACAAAATAATTGGCAGAAACTTGAGGCACAAATGGCGTATTCTCTGTGGCTGAGTTCGTCCAAGCATACACATCCGCACCTGAAACAGATAAAGTAACAGAATCTCCAAGACAAAGTGCGTAATCTGATGCTGTTGCAGTCACAACAGGTAACGCATGCACTACGACCGATTGTATGTTTGATGTATCGGTACAACCATAAAGACTACTCGCTACCGATACTTGAAAATCACCTGAAGTGGTTGTGTTGATCGTTAAACCATTTGCACCAGAAATGGATTGACCATTTTGAATCCATTGAACCGTGCTTGACGGTGATCCATTGATGTTCATTGTCACCGTTTCTCCCGCACATACTTCAGCGTCTGTGGTATTGATAACTGCTCCAGCAATTTGTGCACACGTATTCACTTGATAGATGGAAAGGGTGCTACTAATTTCATTCGCAAGAATTAAGATGGATTGACCATTTGGTGAATTTGCTGCATCTATAAAAATAATCCCTTCTGCCCCTAAGTCTGGACCTGAAAGTGAGGTTGAACGGTTATTGTAATAGCCAACATATACTGGATTTGTTGGATTGTTTACGTTAAACACCATTGCACCACCAATCCGCTCCAATCCGACAAAAAGGTAATAAGATCCATTGATAAAGGCAGTTGTTACGCCTTCTGGTTCAGGTCCTTTGTCATCACTTCTATTTTTTGCTACAGGGGTTCCTATTGTATTCGAGGCATTAAACAAAGCGGCATACATCGGGTGAGTAGATGTGATGCGCTCGATTAAATCCTTCGAATCGAACACCAAGGCACCCGTTGTTGAATTTCGTATAGAGAATGATCGTCCTCCGAGCACATGTATTTCATCCAAATCTCCATCGTTATCGGTATCTCCAGAGTACTTCAATCCGTTCAGTCTCCCCATAAATTTACTGTTCTTTACGATGGGCTGATCTGTCCAAATTGTAGAGTCCAAAGCCAACGTAGAAATGCGGTTTGCATCTATTACAGCACCCATTTCTCGTCCATCACCTTCATTTGCAGAGAAAAGATAGTCCTGTCCGTTGATATTCATTGTGGTAATTGCATCTGGCATAAAGGCACCTTTCACAGGAAGTGACGTGATTAATGTTTGACCGGTAGTTTGGTCAGATGCATCCATTCCATTTCCACTTGAATAGTTACTGTACCCCAAAGCATATAGCGTATCGATTGTGGAATTGGTTAAATCAATTACCAACATCGCGTTCGCTTCTTGAATCGAAACAAAAGCTTTTGTGTTATCCGTTGAAATTGAAATATATTCGGGTTCTAAATCTTGACCAACAGTTGCGCTCGTGTTGAATATTCGGATGCCTTGAGCACGCAAGGCGGCTTCTTGTCCATTGAATTGACTCAATGATAAAGTTGTCACATTTGCGTTTGTAATTGACGCAACTCCTGGCGTAATGTCAATGATAGATACTGAGCCCACAGGATCAATCGCCAATGATGTATTATTTGCAGCCGTTGCAGAATACAATGCGCTTGGTTCACCTTCATTTGCAGTCAACACCTTTGTGTAATCTTTATTGAAGGTAATCATGTCGGGCATTGCACCCACCGTAACCTGACTTAAAAAAGTACCTGATGAGTTCATGAACACAACTGAACCATTTTGCTGTGGAGCACTATTTTCAATCGCTAAAGCAACTATGCCATTGTGCGCGGTTACCGAGTTGATATTCCCATAAGGGGCAACACTAATGCTATTGATTAATACAGGTGCTGAAGGATTTGAGAAATTGACAATGTCCAATTTAGCACCTACACTGTTTGCAATATAAAGTCGGTAGTTTGTTGAATCATACGCAACAATTTCCGCTGAATTGGTTCCTGCCGTCCCATTTGAAAAACTTGTTAAGAGCGTTAAATACAACTCATTGTTTGGTGTCGGTGCCACATAATCGTTGTCCTTGATGTAAATGATTTGGTAGTAGTCTGTAGTAGAAACAACTGCATTACTTATAGGAGTCATTTTAACAATTAACTTTTCAGCCCGTTCAGCAAGAACATCATTCACGATGTTGATTCCGAAGTTAGTCACCCCATTGTATAAGGCCGGGATCGTCAAAGTATCGGTCAATGCCCAAGAATAATCTGCCGAACTCGTAGCGTCTGAATAGGAGGATACAGAGATTTTCAACTTGGCTGCAACATTATTGGCATTTGCAAATGTTACGGGTACATTGATTGTTCCAGAGGTTTCGGTTACATATTGCACATTACTCGCAGTCGCAATTGAAGCAGTTCCAATTGCCTCTTTGATGGTAACCAAATCAAATCGAGATGTCCCAGCGGTCGAATAGGCACTGCCTAATTTTGACGCAACATAGTTTCCAGTTGTTGGGTCAAAATTGGAAACAACTCTAAATCCTGCATTCGCATTGTTGTTTAATCCTGTAATCAATGAAAAATCATAACTTCTAAAGTACCATGTATCACCCGTACCTGACACAGCTGGTGCAAAAGTCCATGTTGTCGCATCAGTCCAAACCGCTACTCCACCATTACCTGCACCTGTTTTGTCCAGGGTATATTGCAATGTCCATGTATTCGCACTTGTGTTGCTTAAACGCTGATAAAATTCAAGAATCAATCTGTTGAAGCCAATTGTATTGACATCGAACTGCGCCCCTGCTGTTTTTGGGCTTGTTCCAGCTGCAGGGTAATTGGTTGTTTGCATTCCTGCGTTATCCGTGAGGTTAGGATCGGTCAAGTACCCTGTTGCATATGTTTGAGTTATGCCACCTATCGGCGTAATCAATCCAGTTCCAATTACTGGAGTCAAAACACCCGTCGCGACATTGGCATCGTTTACTGTTGAGTTAAAATTCCATGAGGCTACCATTGATTGTGCTGATGCATTCAGACCAAGTAGACAACATGAAAGAATCCATATCTTTTTCATCTTCCTAATTTTAGGACAAAAGTCCGCTCTGCAGGTGAATTGCACTTCAACCCTATTTTAAGTTAAAAATTCAAGAATTAATTTATAGCGATCTCTTTGTTTATTTTGTTTGAAGAGATTAATTTTTTAAGAATTAGGAACAATGTTTTTAGTACCTTGTTATCCTTTATATGACCACAGAACCCATCATACGTGTTGAACATCTCGCCAAGCGCTTCGGTACCTTTGAAGCCGTCAAGGATGTTTCATTCACAGTCAACCGAGGAGATGTCTTTGGCTTTCTCGGTCCCAACGGTGCAGGAAAAAGCACCACCATTCGTTGTTTACTTTCGCTCATTCGTCCGGATGCAGGAAAAGTTGAACTCTTTGGAAAGTCCTATGCGAATGAACGCTCAGCCATCCTAGCGAATATCGGAAGCATCATCGAAAAGCCCGATTTCTACCGGTACCTTTCGGCGGAAAGAAACCTTGAAATCTTTGCACGCATCTCTGGTGCCAATGTAGGGAAGAAGGAGATCGCTGAAATGCTGGACTTTGTGGGTCTTGGGGATCGAGGCAAACACAAGGTAAAAGGATTTTCTCACGGGATGAAACAACGATTGGGTATTGCTCAAACTTTGTTACACCAGCCCGAACTCATTATCTTGGATGAACCTACCACAGGACTTGACCCGCAAGGAATCGTCGAAATCAGAAACCTCATCTTGCGCTTGCGCACAGAGCAAAATAAAACAGTGGTTCTCTCCTCTCACCAATTATCCGAAATTGAATTGATTGCCAATCGTATGGTCATCATCAACAAAGGAAAAACAATTGTTGAAGGGGCCGTTCAAGATTTACTCGACGCCAACGACCTTCAGGTACGCATTGAAACAGACGATGCCGGTGCGGCGAAAAGTGTCATTGTTGCTGCTTATCCTACAACTGATGTGACACAGCTCAACGCCCGAGAATTGGAATTTCCCGTGCACAAAGACCAGGTACACCTCATTAATCAATTGTTGGTCAATGCAGGGATTCCTGTACACGCCATTGAGCCGAAGAGAAAATTAGAGGATTATTTCATGAATATAATATCATCCGAACATGTTGCTTAAAAATACTTGGAACGAATTCATCAAGATCCTTTCAAAACCCCGTTCTTATCTTGGAGTGGGCGCCTTGACCTTGCTCATTGGCATTATCATTTTTGCCATGAAAGCCGATGGGAAATCCATCATTTCCTTTGTTACCGCTTCCTTTGAACAAACATTGACCTTCAACGGACATATCTTAAACGGATACCTTATTGCGTTCATTATTCTCCAGATGCTCATCGTACATGTGCCTTTGCTTGTGGCTTTGGTAACAGGGGATTTAATCGCCGGAGAAGCTGCTATGGGCACCATTCGCATGTTGGCCACAAAACCCATCTCAAGAACCAATATTGTTCTCTCGAAGTTCATCGCAGGTGCCGCCTATACCCTATTCATTATCATTTGGATGGGATTCTTGGCGCTCTTCGTTTCGACGGCTTTATTTGGCACAGGTGACGTCATCGTGCTCAATTCCGATGGCTTGGTTATTCTTCCAGAGGCCGATGTGTTGTGGCGCTTTGGTGCAGGATTTTGCGTGGCATTTTTATCGCTACTCACTGTTTCCTCTTTGTCCATTTGCCTATCTGCCTTTGCGGAGAATTCCATCGGACCAATCGTTGCCACCATGTCAGTGATAATCCTATTTACAATAATTGGAAGTTTAGATGTTACGGTATTTGATTCCATCAAACCCTATTTATTTACGACACACATGGTCTCTTGGAGAAGCTTCTTCGAAGATCCTGTACCATGGTCAACGATTCGACAGTCTGTGATCATTCTGGTCGCACACAATGTTGTGCTCGTGGCCATTGCGATTGTTCGTTTCAATAAAAAAGACATTACCTCATGAAAAAAATACTTCCCTTCCTGTTCCTCTTTGCACTGCCCTTGTTTTCCAATGCAGAAACCGCAGATGACATTTTAACCAAGGTCCTCACGAAGTTAAATTCTGTGAAAGACTACAAAGTTTCCGCAACAATCAAGGCCAACATCCCTATGATCAAGATTTTGCCGAACGAAGCAACGATTTATTTTAAACAAAAAGACAAGTTTAAGGTTGAATCAAAAGGCATTACCATCCTACCTAAACAAGGTTTTACGGACATCAATAATTTTTTGGCGAAGAAAAATTACATCGCCGTGATCAACGACACCATAACGACAGGAGGAGTTAAAACCTATTTGATGTCCGTGATTCCAAATTCAGCGGGAGGCGAAATGATTTTAGCGAAACTATGGATCGATCCAGAGCGCTCCGTTATCATGAAATCGCAGATTACGACCAAAAGCAACGGAACAGTAACAACGAGTTACACCTATGGCGATCAAGTGAAATATGGCCTGCCGAGCAAGATGGTATTTGAGATTGACATCAAGAAATTTAAGTTGCCAAAAAGCGTTGCCTCTGATATTAATAAGTCAAGTGCTGAGAAAAAGAAGAAAATCGGCAACAAAGGAACGATCACCATCACCTTGACCGATTATCAAGTCAATAAAGGGTTGAACGATTCTATTTTCAAGTAGAAGCTCAAGATCCGAACTTATCCTAGGATTCCTTGATCCTCAAACCAGGACTCGAGGACAAGCCAATCCACCATTTGGCCATATTGCAATGTTTTGTTCGGAATCATGGGTGTTCCCTTGCAGATGTCATCTATATAAAGAATTGACGTTCGCATCGTTTCCTCCCAATTCCACGCTGGAGGATTCATTTTCAATGCTGTATGCGAAGTTATGGGAAGCACGATATGCCCATGTTGAGCAAAAAATCCATAAGCTTCCTCCAAACTTCCGTCGTTGAGGTCAGCGCGGTAGGTATTGAGAATGATGGTGTGACCCTCATCTTGTAAACGGCGAATGACCTCCAAGCTTCGAGGGTTTAGGGAACCAATTGCCGGATAGGCGTGTTCCACCACAGTTCCGTCAAAATCCAAATAGATCGTCATACGCACAGATTTCCTCAAAGATAAGCGACAGAAGAAAATCCATCCGGGAATTTCAAAAAAAAAGAACGTCTGCTGTTACTTTTTTTTAAATCGGAAGTTCTAAGCAAAACATCAAGAGTTCCGCTTCGTGCGGATGCCAACCGACCTGACGAGGAACGGTGGACACAGCATGTGAGGCGACGCCTAAACCAATACGGAATCCAATCACATATTGCTTTTGATGAACTGTTTAACCCTTTAAATATTTCATCATGAAAAAGATCCTTTTTTCAGCGCTGCTGTTCTTCGCAGCAAACAGTTATGCTCAAGTAGGCATAACAACGGTCCGTACAAACAAACCCGTACCGATCGGCCAGTGGTACCATGTCAACGCGAGATGGGGGAAAAATCAACTGTTTTTCTACGACTTAAAAGCCAACACCGACACCCTGCTCCAACAACTGTTGGCGCCTTGGGAACTCAGTATTGCGAATGGGGAGAAAGACGATGCCGGCGATTTGTTTTGGTTTATCGACAACATGAATGGCTATGCCGCAACCATTTATCGGCTCGACGAAGGAGAGTATGTGATGATTCAGATTTTCTCCGAACCCTACGAACAACCCATTGAAGCAACCACCCCCAAACAGAAATAGCCATGAAAGATTTATTTGCACGCTATGGTGGACATGGGTTCATCATCGGAAAAGGACGCGCCAGTGCGCTGAACTTGCCGGAAGATCAATCACTTGATTATATGCTAGATCATCATTCTGTGGAGATTATCCCAAATCTCTATTACATATCCTCCTACACATTGCGCCCGGAATTCATGGGCGCAATGTCTGAACTTCCTGAAAACATGATCAAACTAGGTACTGCCGAACACGATTTCACCGATGCCTTTTTGCAGTACGAACATAGCGTACGATCGGACATTTACGTCGGAATCCATGAGTACTTGAATGTCTTCGCCGTGGTCATCCGCACATATGAAGAAGACCTGGCTAACATTTACTGTTGCCGAAAATCAGAAGTCGTGAAGACCTATGACTATGTATTGACCTTCCATCCCAAAGGGCAATCCGATGAAAATTGCAGTTTACTTGATCACCCCGAATATGTGGAAATGCTATTGATCACACTCTTTTTCACGATGGGATTGAACGGATTGACGGTTGAATTTACACCGTCATCACGGAAACTAGGCAAGAACATTTCCAAGGAATTTTGCGGCAATCTCCAGGGCGTATTGAACAATTTAAAGAAGGAAGAGGATTTGAAAAAGCTCATGCTAACGTATGCGAAGACCTATGCATTCAACATGAAAAAAGAACCAAGATGAGATTGATCTGCTTTTTTGCGGGAATGGTGTTTGGATGCACCGTTCTCGCTCAACCCAAAGGATTAGACCAGTACGACACTGTTGATTATTCCCTTGAGCAATACCAAGAACAAGCAGTTTTTGGGCGCATAGATGGAGGATACTATTTTGGTATTGAGCATAAACTCTTCGCGAATCAGAAATATGCTGCACTTACCAAGCGTGAAATCGTCGCAGTTATGAACGAACTCGAGCGCATACTCAAAGCAAATGCGCTCACACTAAACGACTACACACGAATTCTTGCCGTTGACTACAATTTCTTTTCCGCCAATGTCACCGCTGAAAATGCCGTGAAGTTTTACCAGCTTGGGATGGGCAATCGAATATATGGGTTTCTCTATGAATTCAATGGATGGGAAATACAAATGACTATGCGGGACAGCGGCATTGGCTTTAGTATCAATAAAACCCAAAAAGGACCATAGGTAAATTTAGCTTTCCAAGAAACGCATCCTACAAATGTGGGTGTTTAGTGAACGAGCATTCCACCCATTTGAGGGAGAAATTGATTTTTCTCCCTTTTTCATTAAAGGAATAACGACTATTTAAACCGTTGAATATCCGAATATTTGACGGTATAAAAAGTTTAGTTTGAGTTTAAGTGTGCAAAAAAAGTGACGATTGCGATGAAATGAATGATTCTAAAATATTTTATTTTTAGGCGTCGATGTTTATTGTAACTTTACAGCAATAAGATGAAACCACAATGTGATAATTACACTACTTTATGGCAAAACAATTAGAAACAATTCAGGTTGGTATCGCTGAAGATCATCCCGTGTACCGCAAAGGACTCAAGAATTTATTGGCTTCCG
>CANGIC010000031.1 GCA_947453795.1 Flavobacteriales bacterium | reverse complement strand
AGCTTATATTTCATTAATATCCCAAATTAATTTATTCCTTTTTACCGCAGAGGCACAGAGAAGGAAGGTGAAAAATACCTGTTTAGTGTTTTCAAATGAACATTTAACGAAGCTAAAACCTCTGGGGTGAACTATAGTTGAACTTTTTCTTTTTACCGCAGAGGCACAGAGAATTAAAGTGTTGCATTTATTTGAAATGCTTTGAGCCAGCGAAATTAAAAACTCTGCGTCCTCTATGGATCTGTGGTAAGCTTTTAACTCGCATTTCTTAACCTAGGTTAATGTCTCGCATAAACATTCCTATTACTTTTGTGTTTAAGACAAACAAATGCAACGAAAGGAGTTTCTCAAAAAAAGTCTATTAGGTGGTGCGCTTTTAACAAGTGCAGCTGCCCTTGCGCATGTGATCGACAATGATATCGATGAGTTACGCCCATTGGATATTGTCGGACACAATCATTTACCCAATACAAACGACCAAGTTATGAGCAATACCATTCTACACAAAGCCAATACGCGAGGTCATGCGAATCATGGCTGGTTAGACTCCCACCATACTTTCAGTTTTGCCAATTATTACAATCCAGAACGGATGAACTTTGGCGTCTTGCGCGTGTTGAATGACGATCGTGTTTCGGAAGGAATGGGCTTTGGAACACATCCTCACGACAACATGGAAATCATCAGTATACCTTTGGAGGGGGATTTGGAGCACAAAGACAGTATGGGAAATACGGCTACGATCAAACATGGTGATATCCAAGTGATGAGCGCTGGAACAGGTATTACACACAGTGAGTATAACCCAAACCAAGACCGCATGGTAAAATTCCTTCAAATTTGGGTATTTCCAAACAAGCGAAATGTGACGCCACGCTACGACCAAATCACCCTAAATCCTGAGGATCGCCGCAACACCTTGCAACAAATTCTTTCGCCAAACAGCGACGATGCCGGCGTTTGGATTCACCAAGATGCTTGGTTTCACATGGGGAAATTTGATCAAGATGTCGAAAGTACCTATACGATAAAGAAATCGGGAAATGGCGTTTATGCCTTCGTGTTGAAAGGGGATTTCGAATTGAATGGACAGAACTTGAATGAACGCGATGGATTGGGAATTTGGGAAATTAGCGAATGTACACTTAAAGCACTGAGTCCAGATGCTGAAGTTCTATTGATGGAGGTGCCGATGCTTATTGGGTAGTATGAATTGATTCGATCAAACGAAACTTACTTCTCCTTCCCACTCACATAACGATACACGCGGTATGTAAGGAGCATATTGACTATGATTACACCGATAACCACATATCCCAAGAGATCAAATCGTCCGAGTGGACTTGTTTGGGTATCCTGAGTGACGATCATACCCCCGACTAAGGCCGCGATTCCACCTGCCATCTGCTGCAGTGATGAATTGATACTCATAAACGCTCCTCGATCTTTCATCTCAGGGATTGAGGCAGCGAGCGCTTGTGAAGGCACCATGCGTGCCATGATTCCCATCATCATTATAACATTGACGAGAATCAATATAAACAAAGACACGTGTCCTAAATGGGTATAAATCGCAATGGAAATAATCATCAGCATAGACGCACTTGCGAACACCATATATTTGTTTACACGGTCACTGATCATCCCAATAAGTGGCATAATGACAAAGGTGCATACGCCAACAATCATAAACATCAATGGTAAGTCCGACTGTTTGATTCCGACATTATTCACGGCAAAGGCACTTCCCCATGGCATCATCAGATACCCCCCTAGCGACATGAATGCCGTGGCCAAGAAGCCAATGCGGTAATTGCGGTTTGAAATGGTATTCCACATGTGTTTCAATGGATTGTCACGCTGCAATTTGAGGTGCGCATCAACCGGTTTGAGCACGAAGAAAATACCGACAAAAATTACAAGTGCCAGGATTACAATCATAAAAAATGGTGCTTTCCAATCCCACACATTGGCGAGAAAAAGACTGATGGGAATTCCCAAAATCTGACTCATCCCAAAACCCATTTGTAGGAATCCCATAACCCTTCCTCTCTGATTTGGAAGGAAAAGATCTGCGACAATCGCAAGCGAAATGGATGACATAACACCTCCAAAGATTCCCGTAAAGATCCGAGCTCCAACCAAGGTCCAATAATTTGTTGAAAGTCCACACAAGAGGGTGCCAATGATAAATCCTCCATAGAAGAACATCAGCATTTTCTTGCGGTCAAATTTATCGGCAAAACTTGCTGTTAGAAAACCCGCCACCCCTGCAGAAAGTGCATAACTCGAGACCACTACCCCGAACTGAGATGGTGTAATTTTCAAATCCTTAATCAGTAAGTCCCCCAATGGCGACATCACCATGAAATCGAGCACTACACTGAACTGCGTAAGTGCAAGAATCAGAATTACAGTGACTTGATAAGCGGTGAATTTGGTTTTCGGAGTAGCTGTTTTCATGTGTTGGCAAAGGTACTCAAAGCACTTGTGTTAGCTACGGATTTATTCGTTGATTTTTTCGATGCGTTTCACCATTGTCCCCTCACTGTCGGTAACTTTGAGTAGGTAAACTCCCGTTTCTAAGCCCGTCAATTGAATCTCAGTTTGTTCATTTCCATACCGTTGAACTTTGCCAAATTGATCAATGATTTCATATGACCATTGTCCAAATTTTTCAATTTTTACACTATTCGTTGTGGGGTTTGGAGAGAGAATAATTTCATTGGCATTAGTTAGATCACCCAATCCATTTGTTGGACATGCTTTACCATTCAAGAAATCCCAAATCACTTGGGGCGAGTAAAAGTCCATGTTGATGGTGCCTGCTCCACCAACTAAGGTGGCTATTCCAGGCCATTGATGTCCGCCGCCGGTAATTTTAATGTGCTGTAAATCGGCCATACAATTGGTGTATGTGTAGCGCTGAGGGGAAGACAGATCAATTAAACTTGTATTTGGCATATTCACCACTGACGGGGTAGCGTCACAGCTGAGGAAGGTGCGCCATTTTTCCATGGTCAACTCTACGGAGACTCCAGTTGCAGCTCCACCGCCATAAGGTACCACTGCATCAGCTGTTCCATGAATGTGCAAGACGGCTGGAGTAAACTGTGGATTGCAATTGGCATAGGTGATATCGCTCATATTCCCGGAAACTGTGGCGATGGCAGCAAAACACATGGATGACTCACAGGCCATTTTGTGGCTCATAAATCCACCATTTGAGAAACCACACAAGTATTGCCTCAAGGGATCCGTGTTGAAATTCGACTGAAAATAAAGCGCAAGTGTTTCGATAAACCCTTTATCATCTGCCGTGGAGACCGACACATTCATGTCTGCGTTCCACGCATTGTTTAATCCAGAGGGATAGCAAACGATAAAATTATTTTGTTCAGCAATGGCATTGTATCCTGTGATGGCCATAATTCCTGGTCCTGTTTGGGTTAGTCCATGCAACACAATCAATAGTGGAAGGTGCTGTCCTGACGAATAGGTGGATGGCACGTAGTACACCACATCGCGATTTACCCCGTTGTGATTGATGGTGGTGTTGGTTTGCGCAAGAGCCCATTGACCCAAACATGAAAAGAGGCAGCAAAGAATCCAAAGTTTCATACAAAATAATTAAGCGTAAAAACGAAGCAAATAAACACAAAAAGGGGGACTTTCGTCCCCCTTCTTCAAACAATTAAACTGCAAAAGCTTACTCGATAATCAACTTTTTAGAGAAATCTCCTTTAGCTGAACGAACCACTACAGTATATACACCTGCTTCAAGGTTTTCAACAGAAACATTCATTTCTGTTGCGTTACCATTCACAGATTTAACCAATTTACCACTCAAGTCATATACTTCAACAGCGCTCAACTTTTCGTTGAAAGACACTGTGAATACAGTAGATGCAGGGTTAGGAGAAACGATTAAAAGGTCAGCACCATTCAATTCAACAATTCCACTTCCAGGACATACGTCACAGCTTGCCCAACATACATTTGGAAGTACTGCATCAGCAGTCACATCAAACGCACGGTTGTCGAAACCATCAGCAACGAGGTCAACACATGGAGTACCGGCAGTCATTTGCTCTGAATCATTCCATCCGTCTACTGTAAATTTGTATTGGATTGGACCTGGAGCCAAAGGAACTGTTACTTCCCAGTTTGTTCCACTTACATTCGTCATTGGAATGCTTGTTCCGTTCCAGTTGTTGAATGTTCCGTTCAAGAATACACCGTTAGCAATGTTTCCTACACCTGTATAGTTCGCCATATCCACTTTGAACGTTACATTTGGTGTTGGAGGAGCTACAACTGTAGTTCTGTTGTAAATGAATCTCCAAAAACCAGGACCGAAGTTAATGTCTGCAGTCATTGTGTTGTTATTGTTAGAGAACGTCAACACATAAGTAATTGAAGCTGGAGCGTTCGCTGGGCTTGTCAATTCAGCACCATTAACCACTTTCGGCAAACCGATGTGTGCACCAACACCATTCAATGTCAATTCACCTGTAGTTGAGTTGTATGCCCATGTTGCAGCATTTGCACCGTTGTGTGGAGCTACTGGAACACCACATCCATCTGGTGTAGCACCTTGCCACGCTTCCAACCATGTACTGTTGTCCATGTAGTTAAAGAAGCTTCCAGAAGCATCAAATTTCACAGAGTCATCAAAAAGACAAGCTCTAGTTGTAAGGTCAGCAGTTTGGTTAGACCACCATCCAATGTCTCCAAGAGCAGGACCAACACCCAAAGCACCTGCTTGGTCTGCTAGTTTCCATGTTCCTTCGACTTGCGCATTTAATCCTGATACAGAGGCAAATGCAATCATTAAAACGTACAATTTTTTCATACTTTCAGCATTTAATTAATACAACTTGATAAATGTTAATTTAGATTTAGTTCCGCAATATAGTAAATTATACAATAAGTTCAAAAAATGAACTTTTTTTTATTGTTTACATTTTGAATGTAAACAAGTCATTCGCGACCAATTGATCGTATTTTTCAGCATCAAAAGAAAACAATTTTGCCGGGCGATGTTTCACATTGGTTTGTTTCTCATTGTGAGCAACAAAGGGGATTGATTTTATTTTCTTTCTAAAATTCGCCTTGTTCAAATCTGTTTTAAAGGCGTACTCATAGATTTGCTGAAACTCATGAAGTGTAAATTTCTCTGGGAGCAAGTCAAAGCAGATGGGTTCTGTTTTCAGTTTATTCTTCAGGGTTTCAAAAGTTGAGTCTACAATGTCTTTATGGTCGAATGCCAAATTTCCAATTTCATGCACGGGGGTCCATGTCACTTCATTGGCCCATGACGAGGCAATGGCATTGACTTCTTCAATTTTAACCAATGCAAAATACGCGCAAGTGATGACACGTCCCTGCGGGTGGCGATTTGGATTCCCAAAAGTTTGGGCTTGGTGCAATTTCAAGTTGTCCAAATTCGTTAAGTCTTGTAAAATTCTACTTGCTGCTTCGGGCAAATCCTCATCGGGATACACAAGATCCCCAGGTATAGCCCAATCTCCTTTGTAAGGATCGAGATTTCGTTTAATTAAGAGCAAATGAATTTGTCCGTCTTGATACCCAAAGATCAAACAATCCAGAGATAAGGAGTAGGAGAAGAATTTCTCAAATTCTATTTTATAATTACTCGTCATTATTTCACCGTAAAATGCGTTTCTAATCCACCCACCGTCACTTGGAAGTCACCTTCACCTTGAACAAAGATACCGTGTTGATTTACAAACATCAAGTCCTTGGTGGAGATTTCAAAATCAACAACCACTTCCGAATTCGCTGCAATTTCCACTTTGGAGAAACGCTTCAGTTTTTTGCCTTCAGGGATAAGTTCCGCATAGGTATCGCCAATGTATAATTGAACAACCTCCTTCACCGCACGATTACTCGTGTTCTTCACTTTCACAGAAATACTTATTTTTTCATCCTGCAAGAAACTCGTATTGTTCATTTTTAAGTCTGAATACACTACTTTGCTGTAGGACAAGCCGAAACCAAAATCCCATTCTGGATTGTATGCAGAAAAATCGCCTGCTTTTGAACGATCAACACTTCGTGGATGATCATAGAATTCAATGACTCCATCGTACTTCGGATAAGTGTATGGCAATTTCCCGCTGAAATTCACTTCGCCACTCAACAACTTTACTAAAGCATCCGCTCCAAAATCTCCTGGAAGATAGCACTGCACAATAGCTGAAGCACCATCAACGATGTCGTGAATAATGCGCGGGCGACCTTCCAACAGAACAAGAACAACCTTTTTATTCTTCTTGTAGGCCATCTTCGCCAATTCGCGCTGCTCAGGATCTAAGTTTAAGGAGTGAATATCCCCTGGTTTTTCAGTGGAAGGCATTTCACCTAAACACAACACAACGACATCCACTTGGTCAAGCTTCTTCGCGTAGTCGTCCGTATCCACCAGGTTGGTTTTTTCAAAATTATCTTCGATCACCAACTCAGCACCTTTGGCATACAAGCAATTTTCTTTACCAAATTTCGCTTCGATGGCTTGACGCACTGTTTTACAGTTTTGGGAGTTGTAACTTGAATCAACCCCTTGCCATGTATGTGTCCATGCGCCATTCAAGAAAATTAGATTGTCGGCTGTAGGTCCTGCAATTAGGATTTTACCGCCTGAAGTTAAAGGGAGAGTATTGTTTGTATTTTTCAACAAGGTAATCGATTCCAATGCGGAGTTAAGTGCTGCAGTTTTGAATTTCTCACTGCCAAAATCGGGATACATTTCCGGTTTAAAGGAAGGATCGTCATACAGTCCGGTGATGACTTTCACGCGGAGGATTCTACGCACGGCATCGTCGAGGCGCTCCATAGAAATCTTACCGCTTTTCACTGCATTTACCATAATGTCACAGTACTCTTTATATTGAGGACTCATCGGCACCATGCTCATGTCAACGCCCGCATTGAAGGCCGCTACATAAGCATCCGCCAAAGACTCAGAAGTTCTATGAACGGTATGCAGCATGATGAAGTCCTCCCAATCGGAAACGGCGAAACCTTTGAATCCCCATTCATTTTTTAATGTTTCGGTGAGCAAGTGGTAATTCACGTGACCCGGAACCCCATTGACAACACCACTGTTGATCATTACGGTTAAGGCCCCTGCATCCACCGCTTTTTTGAAAGAGGGCAAGTACAATTCCTTCATGTATTTTTCTGGAATCCATGCTGGCGTTCGGTCGCGGCCACTGTAACTCGCTGAATACCCAACAAAGTGTTTCATGCAAGCAGCCACATGGTAGAGACCAATGGCATCGCCTTGGTAACCTTCAACAATCGCTGAACCCATAGCAGAAGCGAGGTATGGATCTTCACCCAAGGTCTCGAAATTTCGTGACCACAAAGGTTGACGACCAAGATCGAGCACTGGTGAAAAGTTCCAACGGACCCCGGAGGCACGCGTTTCGTAAGCTGTAATCTCTGCAAATTGCTCCGCCAACGTTGGGTTCCATGTTGCGGCAAGGCCAATTTCTTGCGGGAAGAGCGTTCCACCAACGGTATAATTCATCCCATGGATGGCATCAATCCCGTAAATAATTGGTGATTTTGACTTTCCTGAAAGATACGGTGCATTCACCGCATTGATGATGCTCTTCCACTCGTCACGCGTTAAGGTATGCGAGCCAACATTCAAAATCGAGCCCACTTTGTAGGTATCTATCACTTCTGAAAGTAGGGTCTCATCCACCTGTGCTGGAACGAGTGCATTTCCTTTGGCATCGCGTTTCAAGATGACATCCAAAGTTACCTGACACGTTTGGCCTACTTTTTCTTCCAAAGTAAGTTCTTTGAGCAGGGCATCAATACGTTGTTCAACAGGGTCTTTTTGTGTTCGCAGTGAGGCACAAGAAAACACAACTGCGAGAATTGATGCAGCGAAAATAAGTTGTTTCATAAACGATAAAATTTGAAAGTTGATCTGTGCTTAGCTGGTTTATTGAAAAACACGCACATAATCGACATACATCGACTGAGGGAAAACAGTTGTTCCGTCTGGACTACCTGGCCAGTTTCCACCAACAGCCACATTGAGGATCAAGAAGAAATTCTGTTGAAACTCGCTCAGTTGCGCTGGGGTGATGTCAAGCACATTGTACTGAACATCATCTACAAACCAACGGATTGAGTTTTGATTCCATACAATCGAGAACACATGAAACTCATCCGCAAATTTTCCTGAAGGCAAGCTTCTGTTTCCGCCAAATTGAGCGTGTGTTCCGTTATCACTCCAATGCCCTGTTCCATATACCGTTCGGTCTGGACTTCCAACACCACCAATCAATTCCATGATGTCAATTTCGCCACAAGCAGGCCATCCAGCAGTGGAAATATTATCACCAAGCATCCAGATCGCTGGCCAAATTCCTTTTCCGTAAGGCAATGCTGCTCGGACATCAATTCGACCATACTTCCAAGAATTGATTCCTTGGGTTTTGATACGCGAAGAAGTAAACTGCTGACCATTGAATGTCTCCGCTTTCGCTTTGATTTCCAATAAGCCATTGTTCACAGTGACATTTTGGGTTTTGTAATATTGCAGTTCATTATTCCCCCAACCCCATGAGCCCGTTCCAAGATCGAATGCCCATTGAGAGGAGAGAGATGATCCATCAAATTCGTCACTCCACACCAGGTTGTACCCTGCATAAGTCAACGGTGTGGTGTATCCTGTCGTTGGTGCACCTCCAGTTCCCTGAGCAACATTTACAATGATGGTATCCAATTTTTGGATAAAATCCGTTTGCGAAGTATGTGCTTTTGTGCGCACTAAGAAGGTATCTGAAATTGTATATGTATATACAGCGATACCATCTGTACTTTGGATTACTGTGGAATCCGTGCCATGATAAAATGTACTGGTGTAAAAGTTGGCATTTTGTGCCGTCGCTTTTACATGTACTTCACCTGCATTGACGATAATTTCTGTCGTAAGCGCTGTCGGCAAGGTAACAGTTGGTTTTTCTGGGTCCTTACCGCAAGCCACTAAGACAGGTAAAACCAAGAAGGATAGAAAGGTATTTTTCATGGTAATTTTTAAGATGGATAACATTACTCCGTTTTCAACTTCAGGTACCAAAGCAATCCTCCCGCATGGTGCGCATACTGCAAATACAAGGTTGAATCCGTCACGCTTAAAATTTTATATGTTTTCACACCTGTGTAAAATCCAATGAATGCATTATTTGAAATGGTAATTGTTGTATCCGATCCTTCAGTCAACAACCATGATTCATTCATTTGGTCCGTATAAGGCGCTGTGAAGTCACCAAGATTTTGGAAAGAACCAGGGAATGAAGCTGACAATGAATTGTGAATGTACACATCTCCATGATTTACCATGTCAAATTTAAATCCATTCAAATAGAAACGGTAACGATCATCGTAAAGACCACAACCTGCTTTTTCCGCAGAACCTGCCGCCCACCATTCCGGTACATTTCCAAGGGCACTCACCGGGTCAGGACCAACGCCCATGTGACCTGATGCGATTGAATCAACCACCCATGTTTTGTAGCCAAGACCACCTGTTCCACCAGTCAACATTCCGTAAATCGGGTTACTCAACAGCGAAAGATCATCATTCGCAATCACGATTTGCTGCGTTGAGCTATTGCTTCCACCTTTACCATAGACGGTCAATTTCACGGTGTAGGTTCCAGCGTACGGGTAGGTTCCAGTAACCTTTGAACCGGAAATTTTAGTCCCATTTCCAAGATCCCACATGCATTGGAGACTTGAATTTGCAGCAGTCAACTCGATGACATTCGGACTTGTTGCCGTAGGAGCATAGGTAAAAAGTGCATCAGCAGCTGATGGTGCATCTCCCATTTCGGGACGATCTTTTTGACATGCGCTTGCCATAAACAAGGCAATCATTGATAAGAAAAGTATTGATTTCATAGTATCTGTCTTTTATAAATATAATCAATATCCTGGGTTCTGGCTCCAATTGCCACCTGCCAAATCGATTTCAACTTGTGGGATTGGGAACAACTCATGTTTTCCAACTTGGAATCCGTCGATGAACTGAGCAGCTTGTCCTGTGCGAACAAGGTCGAAGAAACGGTGACCTTCACCTGAAAGTTCAAAGCGACGCTCTTTGTAAATCACCTCTATCGAGTTCACTGGAATTCCTGGTACACCGGCACGCACGCGCACTTGATTCACCAACTGTTGCGCATACGATGTGTTTCCATTTTTGTAATGTGCTTCAGCCGCCATCAATAGGACATCTGCATAACGAATAACGCGATAGTTCACTGGGCTTGTCAAGTCGTTGTCAGGCAAACCGATTTCACCTTGACGTTTAATGTACTTGTTGTTATAGAATCCTGTGTGTCCTCCTGCACCAATCGCATACGTGATGTCAGCGGGATTTGGCTGTGCTGCGATGAATGCATCAATATCCAAGATAGAGAATCCTCGGCGTGGATCAATTGGAGAGAAGGCATCGTAACATGCTTGCGTTGGCAGGTTGTAGCTGTTTCCGTCACCATAAACTGGGCCGTTGTATTGGCGAATTCCTTGGAATCCAACCGCTGCATTTCCTTCCAAGCAGATCAAACATCCATAGCTACCCCCTTCTAAACCAGTATATTCAACATCAAACACCGTTTCACTATTGTTTTCATTCGAAGCGGAGAAGAGCTGACTATAATCAGGATACAAGCTATACACTCCACTTGTAATAACTTGATCAAAAGTTGCTGCAGCTTCCACAAACTTATTTTGGTACAAATACGCTTTACCCAAAAGAGATAACGCAGCACCTTTTGTCGCGCGACCTTTTTGCGGAGCCACAGTTCCTAAAATCGATGCCGCATACGTCAAATCTTCTTCGATTTGCGCGTACACTTCAGACTTCGGTGATCTTGGGATTTTGGTCGCTTCTTCTATACCGATGCGCTTATCGATAATCAAAGGAACATCACCAAAGAATTTTACCAATTCGAAGTAGTAATAAGCACGAAGGAAACGGGCTTCAGCAATGATCTTGTCCTTTCCGACGAAATCAATGTTGTTTTGGTGTTCGAGGATATAATTTGCACGTGTTACTCCTGCATAATTCCAACGAAGCACATTACGCAATTCATTGTTTACTCCACCATGCGTCATGTCATCAATTTGATGCAAACCTTGTGAGTCATTGACACTTTCACCTCCAGCAATCGCATTGTCAGAAGCAATCTCACCAATCCAGACCGTCAAAAATGACGCTTGAAGCAAGTCATAAGCACCCGTCAACGCACGCTCATAATCTTCCTGCGTCTCGAAGAAGTTCTCCGCATCTTGTGTATACGGAGGATCAACAGCCAAGAATTTTTTACATCCCGTAGATGTAAGCATCACTGCTGCTATGAGCAAAAACAGATAGAAATTTACTTTTCTCATCGTTTAAAATTTTAATTGTATACCACCCATGAATGTTCTAGCTTGCGGATAGAATCCATAATCTACACCTGCTGAAAGCACACTTCCTGAGCTGATGTCTGGATCAAATCCACGGTATTTTGTCAATGTAACAAGGTTGTTTGCCACACCATAAATTCTTAATGATTCAATCTTGAATTTCTTCAACCATTTAGATGGCACATTGAATCCAATTTGTAAGTTTCTCAAACGGACAAACGATCCGTCTTCGACATAATAAGAGGAGAACAGCGTGTTTCGTGTTGCACCCGTTGTTAAGCGAGGATCGGTGTATGAAGATCCTGGTCCTGTCCAACGGTCAATCACATACGCCAATTGGTTTGCGTACGGTTGCTGACGTTCGTAATTGCGGATGATTTCTTGGCCAATGGACGAGTAGATTGTACCACCCAAGTCAAACGCCTTGTATTTCACGGTAAAAGAGAATCCCATGGTGAAATCAGGAATTGGTGATCCGAGGTAAGTTTTGTCCGAATTGTCTGCAAAACTAATTTTTCCATCACCATTGACATCTACAAATTTGATATCCCCCGGCTGTGCTCCTTCTTGAGTAACTGGTGAATTGTCAATTTCCTCTTGTGTTTGGTAAATTCCTTCCATTTGGTAACCAAAGAAGTAGCCGATCTCATATCCCTGCTGGAAGCGTGTTGCCACATCACCACCTACGCCAAAACTTGCACCTGGGATGTAATCCACACCATTTGGAACGCTCATTACTTTGTTCGTAATCGTGGTGAAGTTTACACTCAAGTCCGCAGAGAGCGCTTTCTTTTTATCGGAATGGTAACCCATTTCAAGTTCCAATCCTTTGTTGGAAACGTCACCCGCATTGATGATTGGCGGATATCCACCTGGACCATACGAACCAAGAATAGCGGTTACTTCAGGTTGGAATAGCAAGTCATACGTGTTCTTGATGAAGTAGTTTGTGGTGAAGTCCAATTTTTTCCAGAAAGTCATGTCCACACCCGCATTGAATTGGCGCGTTGTTTCCCATTTCAAGTCTGGATTCGAAGGACGTCCGATGGCCACCCCTTGAGTGATGACATCATCAAATACATAAACCCCTTCACCATTCAACAAGGCACGGTAGGCAAAATTTGGAATTTGGTCATTACCTGACACGCCGAAGCTCACACGCAATTTCATGTAATCGATGAACTTGATGTTGTAGAACTTCTCGTCAGATACTAGCCAAGCCACAGATGCTGTTGGGAAGAATCCATAACGGTTGTTTTCTCCAAACTTACTAGAACCATCACGACGTAAGATGAAAGATACCATGTAGCGGCTATCGTACGCATATTCAGCACGAAGGAAAGCAGAAAGTAGGCGCTCTTTAAACTCGTATGAACCCGTGTTATTCAAGAATCCTCCTTCAGCCGTATTCGCAGAGATGTCTGCATACTCCAATGAGTTGTTTGGAATGTTATAGGCAATTCCATTCAATGAACGGCCAGATCGTTGGAAAGCTGAAACGCCTAAAGTTCCTTTCACACGGTGAACAGATGCAAATGTTTGGTCGTAATTCATGAAACTTTCGTACGTCAAATCGAGGAAGGTAGAACGCTCCTCATACACTGCCGCTCCGCGTTTCAAGAAAACACCATCAGAGATTTCTACGAGTGGTGACTCCAAATCTGCATTTAAAGCTGTGTTTGCGTATTTACCTTCTCCGTACCATACCAATGGAGAGAATACTTTCGTATCCACAATCGCATAGTTGAAGTTCAAGCGGTTTGTAAACGTAAAGTGCTCATTGATATCGTAAACAAACTCTTCCTTACCAACGAACTTGTTCGCTGTGTTCCAGTTGTATTGATTTTGAATTTGTGCAACAGGATTGATGATGTCATTTACTTGTGCTAAGTAGGAGAAGCTTCCGTCTGCCATGTGAACGGGCTCATTTGGAAACGCGTTGATGGTATTGTACAGCACCGATCCAAGACCATTTTCAGGCAAGGTACTGCGGCTGTCCGAAGAAAAAAGCAATACCGAGTTCAACTTCAATTTAGATGTCAAATCCGTGCTTAAGTTCAAACGCGCATTGTAGCGAGAAAAGTTTGCTTTGCTGCCACCAACAATACCGTCTTGGTTGTAGTACCCAAGTCCGAGTGAGTATTTCGTGTTGAATGTACCTCCACTCATGCTGATGTTGTGACTTTGCACAGGTGATGATTGGAAGATTGAATCTTGCCAGTTTGTCCCTACACCCAAGTTTGTATTGTTGAACGGTGGTGTCTGCCCTCCTGCAGCGAACATTTCATTTTTGATTACCGCATATTCACGCGCATTCAACAAATCTAGTTTACGCGAAGTTTGCTGGATTCCATAGTACCCATTGTACTCCACTGTTGGCTTGCTGTTGAGTTTTCCATTTTTCGTTTCAACGATGATTACCCCATTTGCCGCGCGTACCCCATAGATACCGGCCGTTGCATCTTTCAATACATTGATTGATTTAATGTCCGATGGGTTCAATGCGTTCAATCCTTCTGAATCGTACACGACACCATCCACCAAAATCAATGGGTCATTGTCACCAAACGTCGAAAGTCCACGAATACGGATATTGGATGAACCACCTGGCGAACCAGAATTTGTGCTGATCGTCACCCCGGAAACCTGACCTTGTAAGGCCTGGTCCATTCGTGAAAGATTCAATTTCTCAACATCATCACCGTTGACTTTGCCTGTGGCACCAGTTACTTCCTTGCTCGATGCCTCACCGTAACCGACAACAACCATCTCCTCAATTTCCTGGGCATCCTGAACGAGGACCACATCGATAAGTGTTCGTTTGCTAACAAGTACTTCTTGTTTCACAAAACCCGTGTACGAAAAGATCAGGGTAAGCGTCGTTGAGTCCGTTGCTTTAATGGAGTACTTTCCATTGGCATCCGTCAAGACGCCCGCATTTTGGCCTTTGACTTTCACACTCACATAAGGCATGGTTTCCTTCTTTTCATTTTTCACTGTACCCGTTACCGTGATACTTTGTGAAAATGAAATGAGCGAAATACAGCAGCCGACAAATAATAACAGCGTTTTATTAATCATAGCAATCGTTTAGTTGGTCGTAAAAGTAAATTATTTTTTAATTATATTACAAAGTACAATAACTTTTATTTTTCTTGCCGTAATGATGGCTTAATGGTTAAAACAAAAGCGGAAAGCATTTGTTTAGCGGTTTTAAAATGGGGGATGCGACCAGTGCTAACGCACAATTTCAATCGATCCGGACGTGTTTATTTGAGTACCATTGAATAAGGTTGCTTGAAAGGTATAGCCATAGGCACCGCTGTTTAACGGTTTTCCTCTGAATGTGCCATCCCAAACCTCCTGTTGATTGATTGACTCAAACACCCGCTCTCCCCAGCGATCATAGACTGCGATTTTCATCGATTGAATGCAATTGCCGAACACGCGAAATTCATTGTTCGCTGTTGGCCCAGTCTCATTTGGAGAGAAGCGCGTCGGAATAAACACCTCGTTACATTGGCCATCTACGAATACAGTGACCGATGCCGTATCCAAACATCCATTGGCATTTGTCCCGGTTACTATATACGTTGTTTGAGCCAATGGATTCGCCATTGGTGCAGGACATGCACTGCAACTTAAAGTGGACGCGTTAGACCAAGAATACGTATTCGCACCATTGGCCGACAACTGAACGGAACCACCTAAAGCAATGATCGGATTTGATGGAAGGACACTGACTAGAGGCGCAGGATTGACCTGAACGGTTAAATTCGACGTTGTCGCACATTGACCAGCATTCGGTGTAAAGGTATAGGTTGTTGTCGTATTGTTATTTACTGCTGGCGACCATGTGCCTGATACCCCATTGATTGCGGTTGAAGGTAAACTAATCAGTTCTCCGGCACAAATTGCTTGAATGGGGTTGAACTGAGGACTTGCAACAGCATTGACCACCACCGTCATGGTTGTACTATTCGCACATTGTCCAGGATCTGGAGTAAAAGTATGGACTATATTGCCCGAAACAGCCGTTGAGACCATCCCAGGATTCCATGTTCCGGTGATTCCTTCATTTGAGGTTGTTGGCAACATGACTTGAATCAAGATATCGTTCTGGCAATAGGGTCCCCACGCAGTGAATGTTGGGGTGGTTGATGGATTGACATTGACCGTCATGGTGGTTGGACTCGCACATTGTCCTGCGCTAGGGGTAAATGTGTAGGTCGT
Source organism: Flavobacteriales bacterium (assembly GCA_947453795.1). Taxonomy (GTDB): domain Bacteria; phylum Bacteroidota; class Bacteroidia; order Flavobacteriales_D; family Crocinitomicaceae; genus M0103. The sequence goes on along the minus strand of CANGIC010000031.1, from coordinate 2,623 downwards.
TGTGGCGTTGGTATTTATTGCTGGTGACCAAATTCCTGTTATCCCGTTGTTCGAAGTTGTAGGAAGAGTGAAATTTCCACCTGAGCAAATCGGGGCTATTGGAGTGAATGTAGGTGTCACAGGATTTGAGCACGGGTTCGCATTTGGCGGAAGAATGCAACAATTGCCCCCTGTGGAAACATTGACTGTTTGATTGATCCAGCAGTTGTATTGCGTTTGGTGAAAAAGCAAGGACCCACCAGTTGCATTCAGAAAATAATAGACAACCTCATCGGGTGTATTGCCACCGCCTGCATTTGTTAGGGTGTCACATAGTCCAGCAACACCAACCATGATTCCTCCCCATGGTCCCGAGCCATTTCCATGGGCCGGAGTATAACCAACAAGCGGCGGATTCATCGGTGGATTTATCGTGGTAATTGCCGCAGAAACACCGGCTATGGTTGTAGGGAAATTGCCTAAACCACAATTGTTGTTGTTCTGCGATGAATTAAATCCTGCGTAAATTACCTGTGTAATGTTGCCGACAAATGGTCCAGTGAAAGTCACTTGAATGGGCTCATAGGTACAAATCCCTACCTTCAAATTCGGAATGTTTTGGTCCACATTGATGGTAAGTATGCCCCCGTCGTAGTTGGAATAAATGATTAAGTTCCCCGAAGGATTGCAGATTTGCGCTATTCCTTTGAAAGACAAAAAGAAAAAAGCAAGGATGAAAAAACAATAATTTTTCATGGCAGATCAAAAAGTTCAGATAAAAATAGTGTCAAAAGGCATACATTCAACCAATTAGACAAAACTTAATACCTATAAATTTCCGAGTGCTTTTTTGTGGTTTAATGCCGATTTAAGCGCCTGCTCTGTCGCGTTCAAGAGATTCTTCATGATGCTTGTGTATTCCGCATTCAATTTGGCCAAGTCCGCGCTCGATGCAGCACCAAGTGCAACCTTCTCCGTCATGCTCTTTTCACGCATTTGGTAGGCCTCCAATTCTTTCGCACGCAGTTTCATTTCGAATTGAGCCAAACGGTAATTGTTTTGACTTTCAATGAGTTCACTTTGTGCCTGACGTTCTACATCGCTCAAGCGTTCTTTACTTTTTTCTGCCTCCAGCTGTGCGATTTTTGTCGTTTGCATGCGGAAACCTCCCTGGAAAATACTCAATTTGAGTTCAACACCGACGTACGAATAGGCATACCATGGATTGGCGCTCATGAGGTCGAATGTCTGGCGGAAAGCTTGGGTTGCCAAGCGGCCGTTCATATTTATTGTCGGCAAGTAATTCCATTTCGCCGCCTTGGAGATTTGCAACAATTCACTGGACGTTTGTTGTGCCAAACGCATGTCAGGACGGTTGGAAAGATCTGTTTCTGTGGACAATACTGCACATGACGAAAGCAAGGATGTGTTGCTCTCTGTAACAAGCGCTCCATCTAATTTACCCGTAATTCTTTCCATTTTTGCCACTGTATTTTCTATTTGAATGGCATTGAGCTCGCGGTTGTAGGTACTCAATTCAACTTCTACGGCAGCTTGTTCCACATCGATCTGGGTTGCCGTACCCTTTGCTAATTTCTGTGTCGCAGTCGTCAGAATTTCTTTCTTCGCTGCTTCTTGTTGACGGTACACTTCGTCCAAGGACTGTAAAGTAGACAACTGAAAATAAAGCAAAGAAATGTCGTAGGTCAACTGTTGTTTGCGGTTTTCCAAATCAATCATTGCTTTGGTGCGCTTCATTCCCGCCAGTTTACGGTTAGCCAGAGCACTTGCGTTGAACAAGGGCATTGACCCGTCAAAGGCCAGATTTGCATTCCAAGGAGTTCCTTGCAATAGACGCTTATATCCACCATCGGTTCCACCAAATGCGCTTGTTGGCAAAATGAAAGATTGTCGTTTTGCATTGTAGCGCGTATCGAAACTCATGTCCAGTTTTGGCAGTAGCGCAGCAAGAGACTGTGCATATTGCAGTTGATAAATTTGAGAATCCATTTGAGCGATGGCGTACAAAGGATCATTCTTTAGGGCGACATTCACCAGTTGTTCAATGGTGTAAGTTGCTTTCGGGTTTTGCTGAGCAAAGGATACCGACGTGGCGATATACAGCGTGAAAAGAAGAATATATTTCATCATACAATTAAGTTCTAAACACAGAGGCAGGTTCTAATTTGGCAATGCGGCGAATCGCGAACAAGGTCCCTGAAATGGAGATCACAGCGGTAATCACGAAGAACGCAAATTTCACTACCGGTGGGAAGGAGAATAAAGTTCCAGCATTGGCGATACCATTTCGGAACCCTTCGATGAGCGCGTACCCAATCATGAAACCGACAATTGCGTACAACATGGCTTGCATTAAAATTAATTTTCGAATGTACCCATTGGTGGCACCAATCGCCTTGAGCGTACCATAATCTTTGATGCGATCGATCGCTGCAGAATACAATGTAAGTCCAATAATGATAAAGCCCGAAATCAAGGCGAAAATGATCAAAGTACCAAAGGAGAAGGCGATCCCACTGGATTTCAATACCGTAAGAATCGTTTGATTTTTAAACTCCTTCGGCATCCAAGCTTTCACACCGGGGATATTTGCGTTGATGTAATTCACCACCTCTTGCATGTT
>CANGIC010000030.1 GCA_947453795.1 Flavobacteriales bacterium | reverse complement strand
GAATGGTTAGAAAAGAGTTTTCGAGACATGTATTCTTAGATTTTAACAAACTTAAAGTAAATCTTGTCTTATTTTTGCACGCAATGATGCAGCGAATTTTTGGTTTCCTTTTCGTCTTCTCGAGTGTTTTTGTTTTCGGACAGCAGACAATTACTGCCTTGCGCACCGATGAAAAGATCCACATTGATGGAAATATTACCGAATTGGCCTGGTCGAAAGCAATTCCTGTAGGCAACTTTGTTCAATTCAAACCGCATCCTGGAGATTCATCCTCCCAACAAACAGAAGTTCGCGTTATTTACGACGATCAGGCGCTGTATGTCAGTGCGATTTGTTACGACAAACCGGAGCATGTTTCAAAAATTCTAAGTCAGCGTGATGACTTCAATGCCAATGTGGACAATTTTCAAATCATTCTTGACACCTACAACGACGACCAAAATGGCTTTTCTTTTGGCGTAAGTAGCATGGGTGTGCAGTTCGATTCAAAAGTAACCGCGGTTTCTGAAAGTGTTGAGGTAAACATGGTATGGAGCAGTGCTGTCATTCGCAACGAAAAAGGATATCAAGTCGAGATGCGGATTCCCTACTCTGCCATTCGTTTTCCGAAGAAGGACATACAGAACTGGGGGGTGAATTTCTACCGACAAATTAGTCGTCAACGTGAAGAATCGGTGTGGAGTCCGATCAAACCCGACTTCGACAACTGGCTGGCACAATGTGGAGACCTTCTTGGAATCCAAGGCATTGAACCTCCTTTGCGTCTGGCCTTGATCCCCTACATTTCCGGATATGCCGACCATTACCCCATCAATCAAGCAGGCACGAGCAATTGGACGCGTTCACTCAACGGAGGAATGGACATTAAATACGGCATCAACGAGGCATTTACCTTAGACATGACCTTGGTCCCTGATTTTGGGCAAGTTGTATTTGACAATAAAGTATTGAATCTATCCCCTTATGAAATTCAATTCAACGAGAATCGACAATTCTTTACAGAAGGAACTGAATTGTTCAATAAATCAGGCCTATTTTATTCCCGAAGGATTGGTATTCAATCGCCTTATGAAGTATTAAAAACGAATCTAACACCCGACGAAGTGCTGTCAAATTCACCTGGTGCAGCCCAATTGTACAATGCCACGAAAGTTTCTGGGCGAACAAAATCAGGGTTAGGTATCGGTGTTTTCAATGGGATTACGGCGGAACAGAAAGGCATGGCACTGAATGTAGACAGCGGTTTGGAGCGGGAAATTGTCGTTTCACCACTGACGAATTACAATGTATTTGTCTTGGATCAAACATTAAAAAACAACAGTTCCGTAACCTTGACGAATACCAATGTGATGCGCGAAGGGCATTTTTACGATGCCAACGTCACTGGAATGAACACCAAACTGAATACAAAAGACAATAAGTTCTTCGTATCCGCAAGAAGCGCTTATTCTGCCAAATTGTTCAGTACAGGAAATCACGACGGTTACAATGCGGGATTTAGTCTTGGAAAACAAACAGGAAATTTGGTGTACAATGCGGGCTATTTCCTTGAATCCAACACCTATGACCCCAATGATCTTGGGTTTAACGCCAACAACAATAAGCGAAATCTTACCGCAAGTATAGCTTACCGCATTTTCAAGCCCTTTTGGCGAATAAATCAAGCCTCGTTTTCCGCTGCACTTTCCTACGAGCGATTGTATGCGCCAAATGTTTACACGGGCACCTATTTGTCGGTGAACATGTTCAACAACAACAGAAAGTTCCATGCTTCAGGCATTAGCATTAACAGTGGCCTAACAAAATGCTACGATTATTTTGAACCCCGTGTGGCAGGACGCTATTTTGTTGGACCTACATGGTTGGATTTTGCGCCGTGGATTTCGACCAATTACCAAAAGCGGCTTGCCTTGGATATTGGCGGAAGCTTTTCATTTATTGGTCGTCCCGATTGGAAAAACTACTCGTGGAATTTTGGCCCAAGAATTCGCTTGAGTTCGAAGATTTTCCTCATCTACAACTATGAGGAAACCCTAACATTGAGTGAACAAGGGTATGCGGTTGCTTTTGGAACACCGAGCTATACCACCGGAAATATTGTCTTCGGATCTCGGGACCGAAGAAACATCACGAATACCATCAATGTGCTTTACACCATCACCAACCGCATGGGCATCACCTTCCGTCTGAGGCATTACCGATCGATTGTTTCCTACCATAAGTTCTTTGATTTACAGGACAATGGAACACTGTTAGAAAATGGGATGACAGGATTGAATGACCAGGGAGTATTGGTGTACAATACGAATTACAATGCCTTTACGATTGATTTTGTGTACCGTTGGGTATTTAAGCCCGGAAGTGAAATCAATGTGGTTTGGAAAAATGCCATTTTCTCGAGCGACGACGCTGTTAAAGCTGCATACCTAATGAATATCAATGGCTTATTCAAAAACGACCCACTAAACAGTCTTTCGGTTAAAGTGATCTATTGGTTGGACTACCAGAGTTTACGAGCCAAGAAAAACAAAAAGGTGTAAGTATCACATCGTTTGCTGACACACGTCATTCGAAAGTGCGGCAACTCTCTTTATTTTTGTTGGAAACAACATTCATGGAAACCACAATCAATTTACATTTCATCGACTATGTCGCCGACAGCATGCGCAAAACTGCAGTCGAACTCGAAAAATTTGAAGTAACTGCCACCTTGGGGAAGATGGAGGCAATGAAAGTTTTCGAACAGGTCAAATCGTCCTATTCCAATTTGGTGCACGACATTGACAACCGCATCGACTATGGAGCCGATCGTTTCAACACCATGAAAACGAAAGTAGAGGCCTTGCGGCTGCAATTGTATTTGGGAAAGGCGGAAACGTTGGAAAAGTACGTCGAACAGCGCAAAAAAATACTACATGCTATTCATGAAGTACGTTCAGAAATCATCGTCAACCCTCGTTTCATACGCGGATATGCCGTAATGCTGGATGTATTGGAACGCTTGCAAGTAAAACTCGAAGTGCTGAATGATTACATGGAAAGTGGCACTGAAAAAACGCGACGAAACATGAAGGAGCGCATGGAAACTGTCGAAAGCATCATTTCCGATTTAAGGAAGAAGTTCAACACCATTAAGGAAGATCATTTTGATGTCTTTCAAAAAGAAATGACGGAGGCCTATTCTCATTTGAAGAATGCATTTATCCAAACCGCTTAATAGTTAACCGCTTTTCATTTTAAAAGGAGTCAGCAACGATTCCTTTTTTTTATTCATCCCATCCCGACCAATCGTCATGATCGCCCTTTCGAAGATCTCGTCGCATTCGAAGCGCTAAATAAACCGCGGCAATCACCCCAATAATACCATATACCGACGTTTGACCCCACAGTGGTTTTACACTATTGATCATGAGGAGCGTTGATCCAATAATGAGCGAACAGATGACCAAGGAAATGACCAATTGGCGTGTCACTCGATTAATGGTGTGCACCATCGGATCAACCCCGTGGTGCGTGAGGTCAACATTGATTTTTCCCGTATTTATTTTCTTGATCGCATTTTTAAAGTCCTGTGGAAAATCTTCCATATAGGCCCCGAAATCATAGAGTCCAGCCAAAACTTTTTTGATCATTTTAATGGGGTCAAGTTTTCTACTTATGGATTTTATCAGGTAGGGTCTCGCCAACTCCAAGAGATTCAGATTTGGATCGAGGTGGTGAATAACCCCTTCAATAGTTACCATCGAACGTGCGAGTAAAAAGAAATGTGGGGGAACCTTCAAGCCATGTTCAACAATCACATCCTTGAGCTGCATCAGGACAGAACTCATTTCATTTTCATGAATGCTGTTTACGCCATAGCTTTGCACAAAATCATTGATGGCGTATTCCAACGCGCGCATGTCCTTGATGGCCGAATTTTCTGACATGTTTTGAAGCACACGAATCACACGTTTAACATCCTTGGCTTTGACAGCTAAAAACAAATTCCCAAACATCTCTATGTCCCTGTCCAAGATGACACCCATCATTCCAAAATCCAGAAAGCAAATGTGTTGCCCTGGTGTCACCAAGATGTTTCCAGGATGTGGATCGGCATGAAAGAAACCATAGTCAAACACTTGTTTGATATAGGTCAATGCCAATCTTCGCGCGATTAGTTTTCGGTCGTAGCCCTTCGATGCCATCTGGCCGACATCTGAAATTTTAATCCCGGAAATAAACTCCAATACCAAAATACGCGAGGTGGTATAGGTACGGTACACTTTAGGCGAATGGGTGGTTTTATCGGTCAGATCAGCTGTAATATTGTTGGTAAATCGTTGAATGTTTACCGATTCATAAATAAAATCAAGTTCCTTGAGAATGCTCTCTTCAAAGCTGCGCACCAATCCATGTGGATCAAAACTCTTCAGTGATGGGATGCGTTTTTCAAAAATATCTGCCAGTGAATACATCACACGAATATCTTCCAAAATGGTTTGTTTGATTCCTGGCCGTTGTACTTTAATCGCCACTTTTTCACCCGTATGTAAAGTCGCACGGTGTACTTGCGCCATAGACGCTGAGGCAAAGGCATCGGGTTCAAAGTTGGCAAACAATTCATTTACCGATTTTTTCAATTCCTCTTCAACCACCTCTTGCGCAATATTACTGGGCATGGGTGGAACATTGTCCTGTAATTTTTCCAATTGAAGAATCAACTCCTCTGGTAGCAAATCCGGTCGATTGCTTAAGATTTGTCCAAACTTAACAAAGGTCGGTCCGAGCTCTTCGCATACCAACCGCATCTTTTCCCATTTCGAATACTTCTGCGCATTTTTGCGTGTTGTTTTTGGAATGATGCGTCGAACAAAACTGTAGCGCTTACTCGCCACCATGTAGGATACGATTTGCTCAAAACCATATTTGACAAAAACACGAAGAATTTGGTTGTATCGAATAAACGACCGAAAGCGCTGACGAATCGAAGTATAAATTGCCATTCCTATGCCTGCTTGCTCTCCAAGTGTTGAATGCGCGCCTCAGCCAATGCAAGGTCCTTGGACAATAATGTGATTTTTTCTTCGAGCTGACCTATTTGATCGGTATGGGCAATGTTCAACTTCTCATACAATTCAGCCACCACTTGAGAAATTTTCTGTTCCAAATCTTCACGCAATTCAGTTGCTTTTTGAAGCATTTTGTCCACAAATTCTACATCATTACCCTCTTCATCCACCTGGTGTTCCTTCATGAATGCATTGACCTTATCCTTCCCTTCTTCGGCGAGTTGACGCATTTTTTCAATGATTTGTGTGTTTTTAGAAATCGTGTAGAGACTGGCCGACAAGGTCGCCAATTCGAGAATGGTTTTTGCTTTCATGATTCGATTGTTTATCCTATAAAAGTCGTATATTGCATGGAATCAAAATATGACGCCGGTCAGCAATCATCGGCTATTATTCATGTAAAGAAACCACCTATGAATTTGCACAGAACAGTTGCAGACATCATGACCAAGAAGGTCGTATGTGTCGAACCCCATCAACCCATTCTCGATTTAAAGCACATCTATGAAGGTGCTCCATTTCATCACCATATTCCGGTAACTGAAAATGGAAAACTTACAGGGATTGTGAGTTTAATTGACTTTATGCGGGCCATTAGTGACGCCAGTTTGGACGACAACGACGCGGTGTATCACACCAAAAAAGTAAGTGAAATTATGTCAATTCACCCCATTTCTGTTTCAAGCAATACGACTATTGGGAAGGTTGCGCAGGAATTGGCGAAAGGTGAAATTCATTCCGTAATAGTCACTGAAGATGAGCATGTTGTAGGCATCGTTACCACGGCTGATATCATTCGGCTGCTGTTAAAAATGGAAGAAACCCACCACACGGAGATTTAATCCATCGCTGCATTTTTTCCAGCGATGTAGCCAGTGGTCCATGCGGCTTGAAAATTGAATCCGCCCGTGATCCCATCAATGTCCATCACTTCACCTGCGAAGTAAAGTCCACTGGCGACCTTACTTTCCATTGTTTTCACCTCAATTTCAGGAAGTGGAATACCCCCTGCGGTAACAAATTCTTCTTTGAATGTCGTTTTTCCTGATACGGCATAGCGATCATTCAACAAGGTATTGACCAATTTATTGATTGATTTTTTTCCGAGTTCATTCCACCGATTTTCAGGGTTTATATCCGCGCGCTTCAGTAAGAATTCCCACAAGCGGTTCGTGACTGGAAATGGATTGATGTTGCTCATTTTTTTTGCCCCATGTGCTGACATTGTTTCAGCAAGGATGTTTCGAAGTTCCTCTTCAGTGGTCGCATTCAACCAGTTGACCAAAACATGAAAAACATAATTGACCTCAGCTAGGATTCGTGCTCCCCAAGCCGATAATTGCAAAATTGCGGGACCACTCATTCCCCAATGGGTAACGAGTAACGGTCCTCTACCCACGAGCTTCGTTCCTTCAATTTTAACCGTTGTTTTCTCTACTACATTGCCCATTAATTCCTTGATTGCTTCGGAAGGCATATTGAAGGTAAAGAGCGAAGGAACAGGTTCTACGACGGTGTGTCCAAGGGCTTCAATCCATGAGATTCCGGAACGCTTTGGTTGCCCCCCTACCGTAACAATGACTGCGTCTGCCACTCGTGTTTCCTCAGTAATGGAAGAAATCGTAAACGTGTTATTCTGCCGTTCGATTGCTTGAACATGAAACTGATAGACCACTTCTATGTTTTTAGCATGTGCCTCGTGAAGAAAACAGTCAATAATGGATTGTGACGTATTTGATTGTGGAAAAATACAGTTGTCGGGAAAGGTTTTCATGCGTACGCCTCTGGACTCAAACCATTCGACCGTAGATTCAGCGCTGAATTGCGCAAATGCCTTTCGGAGAAAGCGTTCGCCTCTAGGATAATTTTTAGAAAGCGCATCGATATCGAATGTCGCGTTGGTTACATTGCAGCGTCCTCCTCCTGAAATCTTCACTTTAGCCAATACTTTTGCGGAACGCTCAAGGATAAACACATGACAGTTAGGGTTCGCTGACTTCGCACTTAAGGCAGCGAAAAAACCTGCGGCTCCACCCCCAATGACGGCAATTGATTTAGGCATTTAGTTTTTCTTCTTTTTACCCTTTTTCTTTTTACCCTTTTTCTTTTGATCCGTAGGCATGGCATCGTCTTCATCACCCGAAGTTGTTGGCGCACCAAATGAATACGTCTCATTGCCTTGTTCGTCGAATACATGATCTTCAATCAATTCCCCCTTTTTGTACAATGCCTTGCGTTTCGGACGACCATCAGGCCAATATTCTTCGAAACTTCCTTCTTGCAGTCCTTTGCGGTAATTTTCCAAAGATTGAACGGTACCATTGAAAAAGAAAGTTTTAAACTCTCCATCTTTCACATCCATGGTCCAACGTTCCGTAGAAAGTAGCGTGCCATCCTCGTAGTAGTACTTTTGTTCGCCATTCTTTTTTCCTTCCTTGTAGTTCAACGCTTGAAGCAATTTACCGTCTGTATTGTACCGATTGAAGATCCCATCAAAGATCCCATTCACATAGTGCACCTCCTTCTCCAATTTTGATTTCGGATAATAGGTTTTCTTTACTCCGTTGAGTACTCCGTTGCTGTATGTTTCTAGCTTTGTCGTATCCCCTTGACGGGTAAAATACGTTTGTACACCATGTTTTTGTCCGAGGTAATAATTCATTTCCCAAGCGACATAAGTGGTGCTGTCGTAGTAGAATGTCCACGTCCCGGACTCCACTCCTTGAATGTGGTTGCGCACAACTTGCAAACATCCTGTATCATAATACGTCGAGTCGTTGCCATTTTCCTTTCCATCTACAAACGTAATTCGGCGTTCCAATAAGCCATTCATGTAACATGTCTCACAAATTCCTGTAAACGGTTTTCCTGCATTTCCCGACAATACCGTATTTGATCCTTCGTCGTAGGTCAATTTCTCGTTGCAATCGACAACACCAGCAAGCTTCCCACATTCCCAGTCGCCAAAACCTGAAGCTTGCTTTTTCCCTCGCTCGTAGCAAGGGACTTTATTCACATCGGAACCCTGACCAAAGAGCGTGGTCAATGAAAAAAGTACGGCAGAAAAGGCGAATAGCTTCATGTTTTAGTGAATTTGAAGTTTCATTAGGGCGGATTTCATTTCATCAGGAACGGCAATCGTTTGCTGCGTTTCTGCATTGTAACACACCTGAACGGAGCGCCCCTTGACAAAAACCTCGCCATTGACTTTCAGTTCATAACCCAGCGTGAAACTTTTGTTACCAATATTTTCTGTAAATACATATACCTCAGGGGTATGTGAAATCAACACCGATTTCAAGTATTCAGCTTCGTTCTTCACGAGCACAATGCCATGGTGGCGCCAATCCCAATCAATGCCTAATAATTCCCGAAAGTAATGCACCCGAGCCAGTTCAAAGTAACTGAAATAGATATTGTTATTGACATGACCAAGAACATCGAGATCAGAGAATCGCACTTGAATGGAGGCGGGTTGAATCATTTTTTATCCAGTTTTTCGTAATCGGAATTGTTACTGATAAATTCAGGGACAATCTGTTTCATTTTGGCCACGATTTCATCGTTTTTCTGTGTTTCAAAAAGACCAATCAAGGTATTTATCGCTTCAATTTGACCGATGTCTTCGTCGCGCACCTTTGCTTTCAATATTTTCGGATGATGCGTGGCAATGGTATTCTCTTCTTTGGCCAGAAGTTCTTCGTACAATTTTTCACCTGGACGAAGACCTGTAACCCTGATTTCGATGTCTTTACCCAATTGTAAACCGCTCAATTGAACCATTTTTTTGGCGAGATCAATGATCTTTACTGACACACCCATGTCAAATACGAAGATTTCACCGCCATCTCCCATTGAACCTGCTTCAAGCACCAATTGACATGCTTCAGGAATCGTCATGAAAAATCGTGTCACTCGCTCGTCAGTCACTGTAATCGGTCCACCTTGTTCAATTTGACGTTGAAACAAAGGAATAACAGAACCGTTTGAACCCAATACATTCCCAAAGCGAGTTGTCACAAAGCGTGTCATACCTTCTTTGTTTGCCATCTGCGCATAGATCTCAGCTATCCGTTTTGATGCGCCCATTACATTTGTTGGGTTCACCGCTTTGTCCGTTGAAATCATCACGAATTTCTTTACAACAAAGCGCTTGGATAGATCTACTAGATTTTTTGTTCCCAAGATATTCGTCAATACTGCTTCAGACGGATTATTTTCCATCATGGGAACATGTTTGTAAGCTGCGGCATGGAAGACAAAATCCGGTCGGAAAAAGTCAAATACCCGTTCCATGCGTTCTACACTTCGAATATCGCCAATGACGACTTCAAAATTCAATGTTTTGTGCGTAGCTCCCAATTCGATTTGCAAGTCATATAGTGGAGATTCTGCTTGGTCCAATAATATCAGTTTCCCTGGATTGTAACGTGCAATTTGTTTCACCAATCCACTTCCTATCGATCCGGCAGCTCCAGTAACAAGGATTGTTTGTCCCGTCAATTGAGTTGAAATTCTTTTTTCATCCAAGACAATCGGACTGCGTCCCAGCAAATCTTCAATGTTCACTCGACTGATCTGCTTGGTAGAAAACTCGCCGTTAATCCAACTTTTAGGCGAAGGCACTTTGGATACCTTTACTCCATTGGCAAGACAAATCTCAACAATTCGCTGCCTATTTTCTTCATTTGGTTGTTGGATAGCGATGATTAAATTGTTGACACCTTCGTCATGAATCAGCGCTTCCAACTTACTCGTATGACTTACTGTCACTCCTTCCATTCGCGTACCGTCTTTCTTTTTATTGTCGTCAATAAACGCAACAATTTTATAGTTCAGCCGGCCATCCTTTTCAATAGTCCTTTTTGTAATTAAACCTGAAATCCCCGCCCCATATATGATAACTCGTTCAAATTCCTGTGTTGATTTAATGGATTCGAGATAGAGCAATTTGATAAAGAACCGAGAACCGATCATCAGGAGCAAGCCCATCAAAAACTCAATAATCAGAACAGAAGTTGGAAAGAGAAAATAGTCATCAACAAAATAAAAACGGAGCAGTCCTAGACCGAAAAATATCAATGAGCAGGTCGTAGTCGCCAGAAGAATGCGCTTTAAATCCTCCGTGGAGGTATGGCGCACGATGCCCTTTTGAATTTTGAACGCGAGAAAAACGAGAAGTTTTACTAAAAAATAAATGCCAATCGATTTCGATAGCACTTGCCATTCTTGACGAATAAGTTCAGGGTCGGCTTTTAGGTCAAAACGAATGAGGTATGCAAAGGTCAATGCAATGAATGAGATCACAAGATCCATGAGTACGATCACCCAACGTGGTGTGCTTGCCTGCAGTCGGAACATACACAAAGGTACTTAAATCAGTTTAGAGTAAAGTTGATGCGTCACGAAGTTTCAACATGTCCATTGCGTATAACTCTTGCATAAGAGATTTTACCTTTTTCGGAGTGCCTTTCGCAGTAGTTTTGCCCATCGGTACCAAAGAGGCGAATTGTTCCATTGATGGCAATAATACCTGCGGTCAAGGCCCCCAAGTTGTAGGTTGAAATGGCGAACACCTTCGATGCGAGATCCACCGAAATCAAAGTCTTTTTCGTCTGATAGCGCTTGCAATATGGCTTGATGCATCGCTGCATACATGGCACCATTCTTTTTTGCTTCGTCCGTGAAAGCACCTTTGAGGTAGAGCACCGTGCGATTAAAATCAATTAGAAAAAGTCCACCGACACAACAATCACCTTGAAAAACAGAAAGAATCTGGAGATGACCTAGTTGTTCCATCTTATCTATTGATTTTTCCAAGCGCTGAATACTTGTTTCGGTTAAACTTGAAATTTTCGGCAAGAGTTCAGATCGAATCAGGGAGAAAATCTCCGCTTTGTTTGATGTCCTTTCTATTTTGAAAAGTTGTTTTTCTGATTTATTGATCATCCTTTTTGCCTGTGAGCCAAGCGAAAGGATTGAATCCGATGGAATTATTTGTTCAACGAAGTGCGTTGAATTTATTTCTTCAAGCGATTGACGAATGAAAAAGTTCCCTAGTGGAAAATGAGTTTTGACCTCCTTTGCAAATTGCGCCAAGGCACCGTCATTTTCGCCGAACCATTCGAGGTGAGTAATGAAAATTGGTGTGTAGCATGTCTTAACTCCCAATCGAACGGCGTAAGGAACGGCAATACCTTTCGTGTAGTTTTCGTCCACATAAATCATCCAATGTTCCGCAATTTCATCCAAATAAGCAGACAAAGAGAAAGCGGATGAACCGGGTGTTTTGGCTACCAGGTCATCCCATTTTTGACAATCAATGTTTTCTCGAGAAATAAACTTCATGCGCTTCGAAGATACTGACAATTCGAACAATGACTGACTTCAACGCGAAAAGCTATCTTTGTTGTATGGAAATCGAACGAAAATTTCTCCTACACCAACACCTTTGGGATGCTGTAATTAAGCCAAGTCCGAAGAAAATCGTGCAAGCGTATTTGGTCAATACGGCCGAAAAAACAATTCGCTTACGGATCAAAGGAGACAAAGGATTTATCACCATCAAAGGTCCGACAAAAGGAATTAGCCGCAGTGAATTCGAATACGAAATCCCACTTTCTGATGCCGAAGCGCTGATCCTTCAATTTGCGGAAAAAGTCATTGACAAGGACCGTTACGAAATCACCTTTGAAGGAAAATTATGGGAAGTCGATGTCTTTCACGGAAAACTTGAAGGACTCATTTTAGCTGAAATTGAGCTCGAAAGTGAAGATGAGGATTTTTCCATTCCTGAATGGATCGCTGAAGAAGTTTCGCACGATGTGGAGTACTTTAATGCACGGTTGGTGGAGAAATGCTGACTGGATAATGACTAGTTACCAATGACTAATTAGTAGTGTCAAACAATTCGTAACTCGTAACTCGTAATTCGTAACTCGTAACTCGTAACTAATAACTAGTAACTAGTAATCATTTTTTAAACCCCTCCAACTCCACAACAATTTCGTTGCGTCGAGCGATGACTTGAAAAGGTGGATTGTAACCTAAATAGCTAAATTTTCCCGTATAGGTCAACCCATTTTCTTTTAAAGATGCCTTGAGTTTGTTGGTGTATTCTTCAATCTTTTCATCATCAGCCCAACCGCCAAACTCGATTGCTGCCATAATTTTTTGCCCCTGTTCTTCGAAATAAATTCGACCATTGTTAGGTTTTGGCAAATCTTCCTTCGACATATCTGAGGGCACCATGAACGACATTCGTGTGGTGTCACCAATTTCCATCACTACAGGCGAAGTCATGGCAATTTTTTCATTCTTATCATTGCCTCCAAAAATGTATCCTGCCAAAGTTCTAAATCCGTTGCTTGACGTTGCTTCATACGAATCGGATACCATTTTCACACTTGAAAACATAGCCGGTGCGTATTGCCGAACTTCAAAATTGTCAAACTTTTTGAGCACAACATATTTGTGTTGTTCAGTTCTTTTTGCGCTTGTATAAATAAAGGCTTGTGCAAGAATCATAATTCCTAAAAGTATCGATGTGACAATGAGCACTATTTTCATGAGAAAAATGTTTTAAGTGTAACACGCAGAAAAAATAAAAGTTCGAAATTGGGAACGTGAGACAAGTTACGAGTGAAAAGGTACAAATAAAATTGACCCGCTGCGCAAAAAGACAATGTCCACTTCCTCGCTCGTTGAGCTTCGAAGGACAAAGGACCGCTGCGCTAAAGGACTTTTTAAAGTTTCGAGTTATGAGTTACGAGTTACCAGTTGTGGAATTTTCGCTTCGAAACTCCGAATACAAAGGAAGTCTCGAAGTCACCATTGAGGACAAAGGACACATCTTCGCTCCTTGAGCTTCGAAGGACAAAGGACCGCTGCGCTAAAGGACTTTTTAAAGTTTCGAGTTATGAGTTACGAGTTACCAGTTGTGGAATTTTCGCTTCGAAACTCCGAATAAAAAGGAAGTCTCGAAGTCACCATTGAGGACAAAGGACACTTCTTCGCTCCTTGAGCTTCGAAGGACAAAGGACCGCTGCGCTAAAGGACTTTTTAAAGTTTCGAGTTATGAGTTACCAGTTGTGGAATTTTCGCTTCGAAACTCCGAATACAAAGGAAGTCTCGAAGTCACCATTGAGGACAAAGGACACATCTTCGCTCCTTGAGCTTCGAAGGACAAAGGACGTAATCAATCTTCGAAATGTTTAGACACAATGTCGTAATTCGTAACTCGTAACTCGTAACTAATTTAAACTCTTTCCGACTTCAGGTCGCTTTTCTCCAAGTCAAAAACAGTCGTTCCGAAGTCAAGTTGAAACCATTCGAGAAAGACGCTCATGCTTCGGTCTTGTGGCCAGTCTTCTTCGTTCTCTGTAATCATTGACAATTCGTTCGCAAAGATCTTTTTGAAGTGCTGTTCAACAAGTGGCTCTGTATCAAAGAAATCTTCAGTGATCAGGTAGAGATTTGCTTCCATAACCTCATCAGCACCAAAATCATCCTCGTCTTCGAAGGATTTAACCCATTCGTGAAAAGGTGTCAATGGTGTGATGCTCAAATATCCTCGGTTGATGATTTTCATAATGTTGTTGTTCGTTTAATGAATAAAGTATCTTCTTTTTTGATTGGATCAATTTTGTATTCGTACCACAATGCCTTTCGTTGTTTCTTTTGCACCACCACAAGGTCCCAAAGATCATTGCCATAATTCAAGGCCAAGCATTTCTGCCATTTTTTTTCATCAAGCGGAAGTGCCGAAGAAACATAGGTAAAAGAGGTATCGTTCAAGAAAATAAGCATGGCATCTGTTTGGTATTTCTCTTCACCGAGGAATTTGTGTGCTTTGCAGTTTGGACCAAAACAATCCAACCAATTGAAAAAAGCATTCATGGTGCGCAAAGAATCTTTGAAGGTCCATTGTCCGAAGAAAACCACTCCCTCTTTCATCTGTAAATTCAATTTTTTGAAAGATTTTGGCTGAAAGCGATCCACAAACATGGGTTCACCCAAGGTATCGATTTCCATCACAGTTATTCCCGCTTTTTCAGCAAGCCAAATGTCAAATCCGTAGTTGATCGCATCTTCCTTTTGACCTTTCTTCCCCTGCTCATCGTTTGATGCTTTTGGGTTGATGTCATCCATGTCCAAGACTTTTTCTTTCTTGCCACCGCAAGATGTCAGCGCGACGATTCCGAAAAAAATGAGCAAGAGCTTCATATTACACTTCTAAATTTTTCAATACTTCGGATACACGTTGAATGTCCTCGCTTGAATTGTCCAAGTGCGTCACCATACGAATCATACCTGGACCAAAAGCCATCATTCGGATTTGCTCCTTTGCTAACTTTTCAATTACGCGATCACGCTTGGACGCATCATTCAAAATGGCCACAACGATATTCGTTTGCACGGGCATCACCTCCTTCACCCAAGGCAATTGATTCAAGGTTTCCTCCAATAAAGACGCGTTGTCATGGTCAGCGGATAATCGTTCCACATTGTATTTCAATGCATACAATCCACCCGCAGCAATAATTCCCGCTTGACGCATTCCTCCCCCAAAAACCTTTCTAACGCGTCGCGCTTTTTTGATAAAATCGTTTGGACCGATCAAAACAGATCCAACAGGTGCGCCCAATCCTTTGGATAAACAAAGCGAAATGGAGTCAAACTGCGCGGCATATTCTTTCGGGTCAATTCCTGTCCGAACCAAGGCATTCATCAAGCGTGCGCCATCCAAATGAAGTGGTAATTTATGTGCTATACAGAATTTACGAATCCGTTTAATTTCTTCAAAATCGTACACTGCTCCTCCACCTCTGTTTGCCGTATCTTCCAAGCTCACGAGTTGAGTCAATGGGAAATGCACATCTTCCGGATTATTGATCCATTGTGAAATCGATTCCACCTTAAGTCTTCCGCGATCACCTTGTAGAAGTCGAACAGATGCACCTGAGTTGCGCGCAATCCCACCACCTTCGTATTTGTAAATATGACTTTCCTCGTGACAAATAACCTCTCCACCGGGTTGCACATGCACATTGATAGCGATTTGATTCGTTTGAGTTCCAGACGAACAAAAAAGCGCTGCCTCCATGCCAAACATATCCGCTGCAAAACGCTGCAATTCGTTCACCGTAGGATCTTCCGAAAATACATCATCCCCAACCGGCGCAGCAAACATAGCGGCGAGCATTTCCTGTGTTGGTTTCGTTACCGTATCACTGCGTAAGTCAATTTCCCTTTGTGACATTTTCACTTTTTAATTTAGATGGAACCTTTGGACTTTTAAAAAATCCTTATTTTGCCGTAAAAATACGGATATGGAGTACATCCTCGTTGCATTGACAGTACTTTTCGGTGCCGCCTTGACTTTTTTTTCTGGTTTTGGACTCGGAACCCTCATGCTTCCCGTTTTCAGCTTGTTTTTTCCTATCCCTCTTGCCATTGGAGCGACGGCAATTGTACATTTTTCAAACAATATCTTCAAATTTGGAATGCTCTATCGGCATATTCATGTCCAAACATTAATTCGCTTTGGAATTCCTGCATTGATTGCGGCATTGGGCGGAAGTTTGTTACTGGGATGGATTGGAAAAATGCCCGTTATCCATAGTTATTACCTGGGCAATCATGAATGTCAAATCAGCAACTTGAAATTGGTCATTGGCTGTCTCATGATATTCTTTGCGTGGTTTGATCTTGACCCTCGGTTCAGCTATTGGCAGGTTGACAAAAAATGGATGCCACTCGGGGGGATTCTCAGTGGATTTTTCGGCGGGATTTCAGGGCATCAAGGTGCATTCCGTTCTGCTTTTCTTACTAAATCGGGCTTGACTAAAGATCAATTTCTTGGAACATCCAATGCCATTGCCTTGATTATCGACATTTCCAGAATTACGGTGTATTCCACAACCTTGAATTTCACACAACTGTCCGGAATCAAAAGTATTCTCTTAACTGGAATTATCTTCGCCTTCGTCGGGACCTACTTCGGCAAAAAGCTCGTAAAGAAAACTACTTTGACTGGAATCAAACGAATCGTTGGTGTTTGTTTGTTGGTTCTCGGGGCCTTGTTTATTGGGGGCTTACTGTAGAATGAAGATATAATGACTAGTTACTAATGACTAGTTAATTTAGAAAAAACTACACTTTCAGAACTGTGTGGTTCTCAAACAAAGACAAAATGCGATTAAAGTCGTCATGCATTTCACTAGTAATTTTTATCAATTCTAGGCTAAGGGGATGAGTGAATTCAATCTGTTGGGCATGCAGCAACATCGTGTTCATGTTCCATTTCTCAAGAAACAATTTATTCTGCTTGTTGCAACCATGAGGACGGTCGCCGATAATTGGATGAAAAATGTGAGCGAAGTGCTTTCGTATTTGATGCATCCTGCCCGTTTCTGGGTTCACTTCCACCAAGGAATAGCGGGAAGTCTCTTGATTCCCGAAAGGGATAGGCAGCTGAAAGGTTTTCAATGTCGCGTAATGCGTGATGGCCTCTTGAACCTTTCCTTTTTCATTCGTCAAGGCATAATCAATGACACCTAATGCCGGGGTATATCCACGCAAGAGAGCCAGGTATTTCTTTTTCACCTGTTTATTCATGAACGCTTCTTGCATCATTCGGTTCAAGTTCTCGTTCAACGCAAAAAGTAAAACACCACTGGTTTTGCGATCAAGGCGATGCACTGGATAAACTTTCTTTCCCAATTGATCTCTGAGTAGTTGAATGGCAAACTCAGAGGCATCCGCCGCTATTGGTGAACGATGGACCAATAATCCATGAGGTTTATTCACCGCGACAAGGTATTCGTCCTGGTAAATTATTTCCAAGGGCTTGTTCATCATTGGCCCGAATTATCGCTTACGGGCAATCATGAGACCATCTCGAATTGGAAAAAGCACCTCTTGTACACGCGCGTCTTCGTGCACCATTCGGTTGTAATCCATGATGATTCGCGTATCGAGATCTAACTTGTCATACTCGCCCGTAACCTTGCCTGACCAAAGCACATTATCCGCAATGATGTAGCCGCCTGGTTTCACTTTATCGAAAACCAACTGGTAATAATTGAGGTAATTTCGCTTGTCCGCATCAATAAAAACAAGGTCGAATTGATCTTCAATCGTCGGGATAATTTTACTTGCATCACCAACGATGTGATCGATTTGGGCTTCAAGTCCTGCTTTTGCAATGTATTCGTTTACCAACTCTTCTTGTTCCTCATTCACATCGATGGTCGTCAGCAGTCCACCTTCTGCTAGTCCTTCTGCCAAGCATATAGCGGAATACCCTGTATACGTTCCAATTTCCAGGATGCGCTTCGGCTGAATCATGTGTGACAGCATGCTCAATACACGACCTTGAAAATGACCACTTAACATCCGCGGTGAGAGTACCGATAAATGAGTGCGACGATTCAATTCCTTTAATACATCGGGTTCCTTTTCGGAGTGCGCGCAGACATAGGCGTCGAGGTGAGCATCAATAAATTCCATGGCTTTTTTCTTAGGGCAAAGATGCAAAAAAAGCACGCGTGAAATCAGCCGATTCTTTGCACATTTGTACAATGAAGACAAAGAATGTGGATGGATACAGTGCGATAGGTGTGTTTCGTGGCAAGACCGAACACAATTTGGGCACCCTTTGGCGCTCTGCATACATCCTTGGTGCGGCCTACATCTTCACGGTGGATCACCGCTACAAAAAGCAAGCTTCTGATGTGGTAAAAGCATGGGCGCGCATTCCTCTCTTTCATTATAAATCCTTTGATGACTTGCTCAACAACATTCCCCACGATTGTCGTTTGGTGGGTATAGAATTGACCGATGAGGCCATTCTGTTGGATCAGTTTGATCATCCCAAGCGCGCAATTTATCTACTTGGCGCTGAAAACGAAGGCCTTCCAAAAGAAATACTCGATAAGTGTCATTACGTCATTAAACTCGCCGGAAACTCATCTTTAAATGTTGGTGTAGCCGGGAGTATTGTGATGCATGACCGGGCGTTGAAAATGGGTGGAACGCTACCTCCGAATCATATTTCCTGAAATAAACGACTTAATATTTTATCTTGATGACTGAAATCAATCTCAATTACCAATCAAAAGACCTTCGAGAAATCTATTTTGGCGAGGGACATCACAAGTACTTTTTTGGTCCTGAAACGAAGCGCCAATCATGGATGTTGGTCATCGCATTAGGGCTCTACCCTGTCTTCCTGGTTTATTCCATTCAACTCGAAGACAACTGGTTAATGAT
>CANGIC010000029.1 GCA_947453795.1 Flavobacteriales bacterium | reverse complement strand
GGCCTCCTTCATGGACCCACTTACCGCCGCCGGATTGCGCCGTCCCATTGTTTTTTTCATGACACGATCAGACGTGTTCACCCCAATTTCAAAGCCCTTTCTTTGGGCAGCCCACATGTTGCCCATCTACCGCCAGCACGACGGTGCTGATACGAAAGATAAAAACGTGGAAGTATTTGACCAATGTGCCCGCATTTTATCCTTTGGTCGGAACCTGCTTATCTTCGGAGAAGGATTCACGGATGATGTATTCATTCGGCGGTTAAAACCCTTGAAAAAAGGAGCAATTCGCATTGGGTTTCACGCCTTAGAAAAAATTAACTGGTCGAAAAAAATCTATATCGCTGCCGTGGGTGTGAACTATTCCGACCCCAACGAAATGCGCAGCGATTGCCTTGTTTCCACATCCGAGAGATTCTGTTTGAACGATTATAAAGAACAGTATCTGGAGAACCCAAACAAGGTGATTACAGAGCTTACCAAGCACGTGGAAGACCTGCTCAAGAAACAAATCACCCATGTGGAGGATATCCATTGGAGTACCTTTCATGAGCAGGTCATGATGCTCACACGCAAGGGGATGAATGCGCTCCACAGTGATCATTCCAATCCTCTGGAAGCACGTTGGCGCTATTCTCAGCAGTTGGCGCTTTGGTTGAATGAAAAAACAAGCGAAGAGAAGGCCCAATTGGAACCTCTGAAAGAAAATTTAGCGCATTATTTCAGCACCTTAAAAAAGGAAAAAGTTGATGAAAACCGTGTGCACGAAATGGCCGTAAATGGAAAGATCAACCGACTGAAGGACCTCTTTCGTCTCGTTGTTTTGTTTCCATTTATGCTCTTGGGAATGTTGCACTGCGCAATACCCTACCTTGTTGTCAAGCAGTTTGTGGAGAAATCCTTTAAGCGACGTGTATTTTGGAGTTCGGTAAAGATGATTCTTGGTATGATTTCTATTGGCTTATTGAATATCCCTGTTATCTTTCTGTTTCATGCATTTATTTTCCCCAGCTATCTGCTTGGAATAGTCTATTATCTCTTCATTGGGCTATTTGGTTTAGCGGCTTACATGTGGTTTCGCAACCTCAAGCGCTACAATGAAAAAGGGCGTGCGAAGCACCTGGATTTTGAGTCATGGGTGACGCAGCGGTCTCAGTTATTGGCAGAAATTCACCAACAAATCCCCTTGGCTTAAGGCCTGAACCAATAGATAATCCCTAATGCCGTAGCCATGGAAAGCAGCACGTTGAGCACAGCTAAAGCCATATTCCCGGAAGTCATCAACTGAACCGTTTCATTGCTAAATGTACTAAAGGTGCTGAATCCGCCACAAAATCCAATCACGAGTAGTGGCCGTACCCAGTCTTCCGAATCCGCCTTCATCTGTATACAATGGGCGAAAATGACAAGAAGAACACAGGACAGCAGGTTGCTTATGAATGTTCCCAAGGGAAAATTGCCTGAGTACATTCGGAGCGCCGCCAAACTGAACCCATAGCGCGCCAAGCTACCAAGTCCGCCGCCGAGAAAAACGAATAGCCAGTTCATTTTGCCAAATTATTAGTGGTACTTCGAAGGTAAATCAAGCGGTAGCTCGCATAGCCAATACCCGCACCAAGTAGTCCACCAGCGATAAGGTCCGACACATAATGGACACCCAAGTAGAGACGACTGAAACAAATAAGAAGGACTGCAGCGATTAAGTAATACTTCATTTTTGGGAAGCGCACGTGAAACACTTGAGCAGAAACCATGGCCAACGCAACGAAATTCGCGGCATGTGAAGAGACAAAACCATACATCCCTCCTTTATAGAATTCGCCCGGTTTTATTTCATAGAGATGCAAACGGTTGGTCAAAAGTGCATTGTGCGACGGACGATAGCGCATAAACAGCTCTTTAAAGGCATATACTGAAATCAGATCGGCGAGAATGACGGCCACCACTGCGGAAAGAACATAAAAAGCAAATGCGTTTCGAGGCAAATGTTTAAGCCCTAAATAAAGCAAGAGCAGGTACAACGGAATCCATGTAATGCGCGCTGAAATCCACCACATCAACTCATCCAGCCAGGGAGTATTCCAGCCATTTACAGCAAGTACAATCGCCCGATCAATGGATTCTAAGGTGTCAATCATGGTTCAATCGTTCCCAAATCAAATCTTTCAATTCGACCAAGCCCTTTTGCGCAACAGCAGATATAAACAAGAATGGGATTTTTGGTAAATCCTTCTTCATTTGACCAATCATCACCTCATCCAACATATCCGATTTGGTGATGGCTAGGATGCGTTCCTTGTGCAACAACTCAGGGTTGTACAATTTCAATTCGTTCAACAAGACGTTGTATTCTTTTTTAATGTCCTCGCTGTCTGCAGGAATCATAAAAAGGAGCAAAGAATTTCGTTCAATATGCCGCAAAAAGCGCAATCCAAGCCCCTTCCCTAGATGCGCCCCCTCGATGATTCCGGGAATGTCGGCCATAACGAAAGAGCGATAGTCGCGGTATTTCACGATGCCCAAGTTTGGACGAAGCGTAGTAAATGGATAATTTGCAATTTCAGGTGTAGCCGAACTCAAGACAGAAAGGAGTGTGCTTTTACCCGCATTTGGGAAGCCAACAAGTCCAACATCAGCGAGTACCTTTAACTCAAGAATTTTCCATCCTTCCAGTCCAGATTCACCCGGTTGCGCATAGTGTGGGGTTTGATTCGTAGGTGATTTGAAATTGTTGTTTCCAAGTCCACCACGACCGCCAGGTTGAATGATTATTTCCTCACCGTCTCTTGTGATTTCGAACAATACCTCCCCCGTTTCTTCATCACGAGCGACTGTTCCCAAGGGCACCTCGATGTATTCATCTTCACCTTGACCTCCTGTTTTTAGGTTTCCAGCGCCATGAGCACCATGACCTGCCTTGACGTGTTTTTTGTATTTTAAGTGAAGTAAGGTCCACAGCTGCGCATTTCCGCGAATGATGATATGGCCACCACGGCCACCATCCCCACCATCGGGACCTCCCTTTGGAATATACTTTTCCCTGCGGAAATGGGTTGATCCACCTCCACCATTGCCCGAATGGCAATGAATCTTTACGTAATCAACAAAATTGTCTGAAGCCATGATTTTAGATGTACACAAAGGTAGGATAAACCCTGACATAAAAAAAGCCCACCGAAGTGGACTCTACAAAATCAGGACTCCATTACTTGTCGATGGCCTCAAAGAGACGCGCTGTAATATCGTCGATGGAACCGATGCCATCTATCGATTTGAATTTATGTTGTGCTTGATAAAATTCTTTTACCGGAGCCGTTTCATTGTTGTACACACGAATGCGGTTTTCAATAATCGCAGGATCTGCATCGTCTGCGCGACCGCTCGATTCTGCCCGTTTCATGAGGCGAATTTTCAATTCATCTTCTTCCACCTCCAAAGCCAACATGAGGGAAATTGGCGCCTTAAGTTCGTCCAACAACACATCCAAGGCCTGTGCTTGCGCATTCGTACGCGGAAAACCGTCGAAAATAAACCCTTTTGGGTGCTCGTGTTTCAACACTTCTGAACGAAGCATGTTTATGGTGACTTCATCCGGCACCAATTTGCCTTGATCCATGAAACTTTTTGCCATGATGCCAAGCTCAGTTTCTCCTTTGATGTTTGCTCGAAAAATATCTCCGGTTGACAAATGCACCAAGCCGTAACGTTCAATCAATCGTTCCGACTGCGTTCCCTTTCCTGCTCCTGGAGGTCCAAATAATACAATGTTCAGCATGACTTCAATTTTCAATCTTCTTTCAACTTATATATATCGCGCAGATTTCTACCCAATTCATCGTAGTCGAGGCCGTAACCCACCACAAACAACTCTGGAACAGAAAATCCGATATAGTCTGGTGTTTTTTTTCCTTTGAACGCATCCGGTTTGAAGAGAAGCGTACATGTTTTGACTGAAGCTGGACCAGCAACCGACAACAATTTCACTACTTTATCTACAGTTACACCCGTATCCACAATGTCTTCCAACAAAATAATGTGACGGCCTTTTATGTCGGTGTTCAATCCAATGAGTTCGTCAACACGCCCAGTGGAGGAAGTGCCGTGGTAGGAACTGACTTTCACAAATGAAATTTCGCAGGGAATTGACATACACTTCATGAGGTCCGCTGAAACCATAAACGACCCGTTTAAGACCGCAATGAACAAGGGCTTTTTATCCGCATATTCAGTGGACAAGGTAGCGCCCATGGTACCGATTCGGTCCAAGATTTCATCCTCTAAAATGAAGGGCTCAAATACTTTATCGTGCAGTGTTATCAAAAGGCGACACAAAAAATAGTGCTCAAAGGTACAGTTTTATGCAAGACCTTTTTGAAATATTTCCGTTGAAAGTTTTGAACGGCTGTTGATTTCGCGCGTATCTTTGCGACATGAAACAACATTGGTATGGCGACACTTGCCGATTGGGAATTGTCGGTGGAGGTCAACTTGGTAGAATGTTCATTCAATCGGCAATCAGTTTTGATGTGCACGTGCATGCCCTCGACCCAGACCCTAACGCGCCGTGCAAAGACCTCGCACATTCGTTTACCCTCGGTAGTTTGAATGACTTCGATACCCTCTATGCGTTCGGGCGAGAAAAAGACGTAATCACCGTAGAAATTGAAAACGTCTGCATTGAAGCACTCGAACAACTGGAAAAAGAAGGCGTTCGGATTTTTCCACAACCACGCGTTTTGCGCATCATTCGCGATAAAGGAATTCAGAAAGAATTTTACAAAGAACACAACATCCCTACAGCTGACTTTGCACTCTATACGCATCCTTCCGAACTTATTGCGGCTCAAGTGCAAATCCCTTTTGTGCAAAAATTGCGCACTGGCGGTTATGATGGCAGAGGAGTTCAGCTCATCCGGAAGGAAGCCGATCTCGAGAAACTCTTTGATGCGCCTTCTGTAGTCGAACAACTCATCCCTTTTCAAAAAGAACTCTCCGTAATTGTAGCGCGGAACGAAAAAGGCGAGACAAAGTCCTTTCCAGCCGTTGAATGCGAGTTCCATCCCGAAGCCAATCTCGTTGAATTTCTCTTTTGTCCAGCGGACATCACTGAGGATATAGAAACTGCCGCGCATGAATTGGCCAAGAAGGTCATTTGTGATTTAGACATGGTGGGACTCTTGGCCGTTGAATTGTTTCTCACCACGGATGGCCATTTATTGGTAAACGAAATTGCTCCCCGACCACACAACAGCGGTCACCATACCATCGAATGCAATGTAACTTCTCAATTTGAACAACATTTAAGGTCGGTGCTTGGCCTTCCTTTGGGCGAAACAGAAATTGTTCGAGCTGGCGCAATGATTAACCTTCTTGGCGCAGAAGGATTCGAAGGACCCGTGCGTTATGAAGGCCTAGAAAAAGCACTCGCACTTTCTGGAGTTCACCCCCATTTGTATGGAAAAGCGTACACAAAACCCTTCCGAAAAATGGGACATGTCACCATCACTGGAGCAAAAATTGATGACGTAAAAGCCACAGCGCGAACTGTTAACCACTTAATCGTTGTAAAATCCTGACGCGTTTTAGTCAAGATTAAATATCTATCTTACTGTTTTTCAATGCATTCGCTTTTTTTGAATGTTAATTTTATTTTGTTTAACTTTTTTTTTGAAACATTAAACACTTTTTGTTTAACTTTGGGTCACCATTGATTAAACAAAACGATATGTCAACAGTAGAATTCAACGAAGCACTTATTGGAATGGAGAACAATCTTCAGTCATTCGCAATGAACTTTACCCGTAATCGGGAAGATGCACGGGATTTAACACAAGAGACGATGTTGAAAGCGATCACGTACCGCAATTACTACACGCCGCAGACCAATTTCAAAGCATGGGTATTTACGATTATGCGCAATATCTTCATTAATCAATACCGCAGAAGACAGAAATCAGGATCTATTTTCGACCACTCGAAAGAGGATTTCGTGATGAACAACACCACAGACGGTCAAGTTTATCCGATGAATCTTCTTATTGAGAAGGAAGTAAACAAACAAATCAGTAATTTAGAGCGGGAATACAAAGAGCCCTTTGAAATGCATTTTCAAGGGTTCAAGTATAAAGAAATTGCGGATAAGCTGGGGATTCCAATTGGCACGGTAAAGAGTCGCATCTTCATCGCGCGAAAAAAGTTAATGGAATATCTTCCTGATTATCACTATTCACTCAACTGATTCAATGGGTAAAAAAGTTACAATTGTTGGCGCTGGCATCTCCAGTCTTTCATGTGCAAGTTTTTTGGGTAAGGCAGGATATGATGTCACCATACTTGAAAAAAACAGCAGCATTGGAGGTCGTGGACGTCAGTTTTCTGAACAAGGTTTTACCTTTGACATGGGGCCAAGCTGGTATTGGATGCCGGATGTGTTTGAAGATTTTTACAAACAGTTCGGATACACCTCCGCTGATTTCTACGATTTAAAACGACTTGACCCATCTTACCGCGTTTTTTGGCCCGACGACAGTTACACCAACATTGCGGCAAACGAAGAAGAATTGTTCGCATGGTTCGAAGAGCAAGAACCTGGGAGCTCCGTACAGCTGAAAAAATTCTTGAAAGATGCTGCGTATAAATACCAAGTCGGAATGAAAGAGTTGGTATTCAAACCCAGTCTGAAGATCACGGAATTTGCTGACATGCGCATCCTAAAGGGTTTGTTCAACATGCATTTGTTGTCGTCCTTCTCGGGATACATTCGCCGCTACTTTAAGAATGAAAAAATTCTTTCACTACTTGAGTTCCCTGTTTTGTTCCTTGGCGCCATGCCAAAAGACACACCGGCCTTGTACTCATTGATGAACTACGCCGACATTTCCTTGGGTACTTGGTATCCGATGGGGGGAATGTTTAAATTCTACGAAGCATTTGAACGCATCGCGAAGGAGAATGGGGTTAAAATATTGACCGACCACGAAGTTACTGGGATTCGCTACACCGGCAAGACAGTAACACATGTGGAAACAGCGCACGGTGCATTTGAAACGGATGTATTCATTTCAGGCGCAGACTACAACCATACTGACAAAAAGATACTCAACGAAAACGCCAATTACTCAGACAAGTATTGGGATAAACGGACAATGGCACCTTCATGTCTCTTGTTTTATCTCGGGGTGAATAAACGCGTGCCGAATTTATTGCACCACAACCTGTTCTTTGACGAAGCATTTGAACAACACGCCAAGGAGATTTACCAAAATCCACAATGGCCTTCATCACCGCTTTTCTACGCCAGTGCGCCGTCGATTACTGATCCATCGGTAGCCCCTGAGGGAATGGAGAATATCTTCTTGCTGATTCCGATTGCGCCGAACTTGTCGGACGATGAGGAGACACGCGAAAAGTATTTCGGCATGCTCATGGATCGATTGGAAAAACATACCGGTACATCGATTCGAGAACATATCGTTTTTAAACGAAGTTACTGCATCCAAGATTTCAAAAAAGATTACCACGCTTTCAAAGGCAATGCCTATGGCTTAGCAAATACACTCATGCAAACCGCATTTTTGAAACCAGCGTTGAAAAATAAGAAATTAACAAATGCCTATTATACAGGACAGCTCACTGTGCCAGGGCCCGGCGTTCCTCCAGGAATCATCTCGGGAGAAGTCGTTGCACGCGAGGTTATGAAAAAATTTAATTGATTGGTCAACATGTTGACATGTTGATTGTTACACTACAAAACTGAATACGAATATGAAAACATTGTTTGATAGCGTATCCCACGAAATGAGCCAGCTGACAACCAAGCGTTACAGCACCTCCTTTTCATTGGGAATTAGTTTCTTACACAAAGACTTGCACAAGCCAATCTATGCCATTTATGGTTTCGTGCGCTTTGCCGATGAAATTGTAGACAGTTTTCATGACTTTGACAAAGAAGCTCTGTTGGCCGATTTCAAACAACAGACTTACGCGTCCATCGAACAGGGTATTTCATTGAATCCCATTCTCAATAGCTTCCAGTGGGCAGTAAACGCGTACCAAATTCCGTTGGAGTTGATCGACACCTTCCTTCAAAGCATGGAAATGGATTTGGACAAGAAAGCGTACGACGCCAGTAAGTATGAGCAATACATTCTCGGTTCGGCTGAAGTAGTCGGATTGATGTGCTTGAAAGTATTTGTGAACGGTGATGAA
The DNA here is from genome assembly GCA_947453795.1 of Flavobacteriales bacterium. Lineage (GTDB taxonomy): Bacteria > Bacteroidota > Bacteroidia > Flavobacteriales_D > Crocinitomicaceae > M0103. Next base: position 10,365 of record CANGIC010000029.1, on the reverse strand, counting down.
ACAGAATACAATCGCTTGAAACCATCCGCCATGAAGTTGGGATCGGCATTTCAAAAAATCAATTTCTTGAGGGACTTGAAAGCAGATTATCAGGAGCTTGGTCGCACCTATTTTCCAGGGATTGACTTGAATGAATTCAATGCCACAGTAAAAAAGGAAATCGAAGCGGACATTGAAATTGATTTCCACCTTGGCTACGAAGGAATCAAACAACTTCCTAAAAATGCCCGCTTTGGGGTGTATATGGCCTACATCTACTATTACAAGTTGTTCAAGAAAATTAAAACAACCACAGCGGATACCATTTTGAATGAGCGTGTACGCATTCCGAACAACAAGAAATACCGTTTATTCCTCACTTCCTATTTGCGACACAACCTCAATATGCTTTAGGAATGAAACTCAATTTCAATGAAGTCGTGCTTGTGGATAGCAGTGACCAAGAAATTGGAACATGCGAAAAAATGGAGGCACATGTAAAGGGCTTGCTTCACCGAGCGTTTTCTATTTTCATTTTTAATGATGCTGGAGAATTGCTTTTACAACAACGCGCTTTTGGAAAATACCATTCGGAAGGATTGTGGACGAATACCTGTTGCAGTCACCCAGCACCAGGGGAAACACCTAGCGAAGCGGGAAAAAGACGATTAATGGAAGAGATGGGGCTGGAGTGTGCACTTCATTCGTCATTTTCTTTTGAATATAGGGCTGCATTGGATCATGCATTGACCGAGCACGAGTTGGATCATGTGTTATTTGGTTATTCCAACGAAGCACCGAAACTCAATCCTGAAGAAGCGATTGATTACAAATGGGTTGGCTTAGAAGAACTGAAAGATGCAATCGCCGATCAACCCGAAAACTATACCGCATGGCTAAAAATTATCCTGCGCGATTATTATCAACACATCGAATCTTTTTCGCGTTATGAAAGTCTGTCGGAGAGAAACATTTAATGCTGCACATCGTCTCTATGACGCACGTTGGAGCGACGAAAAGAATTTTGAAGTCTTTGGCAAGTGCAGTAACCCAAACTTCCATGGTCACAACTATGTACTCGAAACTTGGGTGGATGGTCCTATCGATGCCGATACGGGCTACGTCATCGATTTAAAGATGCTTAAACATCTTATTCGCGATGAAATTTCTGAGCGTTTTGATCACCGAAACCTCAATTTGGATTGTCCCGAATTCAAGGATTTAAAACCCTCCGCTGAGAACATTGCTTATGTCATTTGGCACCTCCTAAGACCTAAATTAGACGCAAAGTACCAACTTTCCGTACGCCTTTGGGAGACTGAAAACAACATCGTGGAATACGCAGGAATATGACAAGCATTTTTTGGCACCGACGAGACCTGCGCATTGAAGACAACGCAGGATTGTACAAGGCGCTCTCAAAAAGTAGGGCTGTTGTTCCGCTCTTTATTTTCGATACAAGCATTTTAAACCAACTTCCGAAAAACGATCAACGGGTTATTTTCATTCATCAGGAAATTGATCGTCTAAAGAAAGAATACCGGAACTTAGGATCAGACCTCCGGGTGGAATACGGAATTCCTGCGGAACTTATCCCAGCTATCGCGAAAGAAATTAGTGCGACAGCTGTCTTTACCAATCGGGACTATGAACCCTATGCCCGGAAGCGCGACCTAGACATCTTCGAGGCACTAAAAAATTGCGGGATTGCCTTCATTGGTGCCAAAGACCATGTCATTTTTGAAAAGGATGAAGTGCTGAAAAATGATGGCGGTCCTTACACCGTGTTTACGCCTTATTCGCGCAAATGGAAAGCTGCGTTGGATGACTTTTATCTAAAATCTTATCCTACTGAGAAGTACTTCGCATCACTCTCAAAGCAACAGCAACCAGACTGTATTTCATTGGAAACGATGGGATTTTCATCCGAACAACACGTGGAGTTCCCTGCGAAGGAATTTCCTGCACAGATCATAAAAGACTATACTGAAAAACGCGATTTCCCTGCCCTATCGAGCACGAGTAAACTTGGTGTGCATTTGCGTTTTGGTACCATCAGTATTCGTGCACTTGCGCGAGTAGCGGTGAAATCCAACGAGACATTTTTGAATGAATTGATCTGGCGGGACTTTTACCAGATGGTGATCCACCACTTTCCCCATTCCGCAAGCGATGCTTTTCGTCCGATTTATGACCGCATTCCTTGGGAACATGATGAGGCCAATTACCTGGCATGGTGTCAGGGTAAGACTGGCTATCCGCTCGTCGATGCGGGCATGCGCGAGTTGAACGCGACAGGTTTTATGCACAACCGCGTGCGCATGGTGGTCGCAAGTTTTCTAAGCAAGCACCTCCTCCTCGATTGGCGTTTGGGTGAGGCCTACTTTGCGGAAAAATTGCTCGATTACGATTTGGCCAGCAATGTCGGTGGATGGCAATGGGCCGCAGGATGTGGGTGTGATGCCGCGCCGTATTTCCGTGTGTTCAATCCGCACAGTCAACAAGAAAAATTCGATAAAGCATTTGTCTATATTCGTAAGTGGGTGCCTGAATTTGGAACATCCGCTTATCCACAACCCATCGTCGAGCATTCATTTGCACGCCTTCGCGCTATCGAACGGTATAAAACAGCACTCAATGAGCACTAAAGCACTATCTGTCGGGGACCTATGTCCTGCTTTTTCTTTGTTGGATCAACATGGCAAAACCATCAGTTCTTCCGAACTCATCGGCAAGGAAATTCTTGTCATTTACTTTTATCCAAAAGACGATACACCAGCATGTACAAAAGAGGCCTGTTCCTTTCGCGATAGCCATGCTGATTTTGCTGATTTGGGCTGCAAGGTGATTGGGATTTCCTCGGATGGCGTTGCTGCTCATTTAAAATTCGCCGAAAAACACCGACTCAACTTCACCCTCTTGGCTGATGAGAAAGGCGCTGTGCGCAAATCATTTGGCGTTCCACGTGCATTGTTTGGTATTCTTCCCGGCCGTGTGACCTACATCATCGATAAAACGGGTGCAGTACAAGGCGTGTTCAACTCCATGACCGATCCTTTGGGACATATTAAACATGCGTTAGAGACGGTTCGGGAGATACAATCGGCTGAATGACATTCCTCTACTTTTAACCTAACCAAAGTCTTTTCTTGACGAATGTGTTTTGCCCAACTTTGTGTAAACCACTTTACACATGAAAGGAATAAAAGTCAACATTGAAAAAGCGACACAGGAAAACACCGATTTTCGGCATGTGTTGTACACCTCAAGCCATAGTCAACTGGTGCTCATGCACCTGCAACCGGGTGAAGACATTGGGCAAGAAGTCCACGAGGCCAATGATCAATTTTTTCGCTTTGAATCAGGCATTGGGAAATGTGTGGTGGATGGACACGAATATGTCGTAAAGTCAGGCGATGCCTTGCTCGTTCCTGCGGGGGCCATTCACAACATCATCAATCTCGACGATGCCTCATCACTTAAGTTTTACACCTTATATGCACCTGCGCATCACAAAGATGGCATTCGACGAAAAACAAAAAAAGAAGCGGAAACCTTTGAGGCACCATTCGACGGGGCTACCTCAGAACAAGCTTATTTTTCTTGATGAAAAATCTCATCCACAACGGCAAAGCGGAAGGCAAAGATTTCTTCCAGCTTTTTCTTAACGAGGATCGGGTGTACCGCTTTCCCGAGCACTCCGAAAGGCAGTTCATAGGAGACGATGTCGGTCATCTCGACACCCCCTTCTACCGCTTTAAAGTGGTGCTCATGGTGCCAAATGGTATAGGGCCCTTTGCGTTGTTCGTCAACAAAGAACTTTCCCTCATCGACATGGGTGATTTCCGTGATCCACTTCATCGGGATGTTCATTAGCGGACGAACACGGTACTCGATCATCATGCCTGGATACATTTTCTCAGCGACCTCAGTCAAGACATCAAAACCCATGTATTTTGGCGTGATGCGCGACAAATTTGCCGGTGAAGAAAAGAAATCCCAGCAAGTGTTTAAATCTGTTTTGACGAATTGGGTGCGCTTGAGTTGATACATAATTGATCTTTTTAATAAAACACACAGTGATATGAAATGTTTAGCGTGTAGCTTTGTATTCAACAATGTCCGTAACAACAATGAACGAACAAATGCTCAAGCAACAGCTAATCCATTACCTCGCGGAACGAATTATGCTCTCAGAGGAGGACAAGCAAGCCATAGCTGCGGCCTATTCGATCCAGACCTTGAAGCGAAAAGAATTTCTCTTCGAGCAGGGAAAAATCTGTCAAACAGAAGCGTTTATTCTGAGTGGTACCTTTCGGGTTTTTTACTGCGACCAGAAGGGCTTGGAACATGTCTTGTATTTCGCATTCAAAGATTGGTGGGTCGGCGACATGGCTTCATTCAACTCGACGGAACCTTCAGGGCTGAATGCACAGGCACTCGAAGAGAGTGTGATTTTAACCATCGATCCCATCAAAAAAGAGGAACTGTTCTCCCGAGTTCCTGCATTGGAACGCTTATTTCGTCTGATCATTCAAAAGCACCTGGCCGTTTTACAGAAACGCTTTTTGTTGACGATCAGTGCAACGGCGGCCGAAAGATATCTCGAACTCATTCGCCGCGCACCAGGCATCGAACAGTTGGTGCCACAGCATCAAATCGCTTCTTATCTTGGTATTCTTCCGGAGTCGTTCAGTCGTATGAAGAAGCAAATGCACCAGCAAAAAAAGTCTTGACCTAGGTCAACGAATTGCGCATTGGTAGCAACCTACCTTTGCTGAAATATTTATACACTAATTTTTATAAAATGGAAACAAATTGGAACATTGACGCAATGCACAGCGAGATTGGGTTTAAGGTAAGACACATGATGATTTCGAACGTACACGGGAAATTCGCTGCATTCCATGCGATTGCCAAAACACATGGAGAAGATTTCAGCTCAGCGAAGTTTGATTTCTCAGCTGCAATCAATTCAATCGACACAGGAGCCGATGACCGCGATGCGCATTTGAAGTCGGATGATTTCTTCAATGCAGAAAAATACCCGGACATGGTCTTTAAAAGCATCGGCATTGAAAAGAAAGATGATCACAATTTCATCATCAATGGAGAATTAACAATCCGCGACGTGACGAAACCAATTGCCTTGAACGCAGAATTTGCGGGTATTGTGCAAGACCCATACGGACAAACAAAAGCTGGATTGAGCGTAAACGGAAAAATCAAACGCAGCGAATACGGATTGTTGTGGAGTGCAGTCACTGAGGCGGGTAAAATCGTGGTAAGTGACGACATCCAATTGAACTGTGAAATGCAGTTCGTGAAAGAGGCGTAAGCACACGTAGTATAAGTAGTAGGTAGGTTAAAATGACAAGCCCCGAGGAATTGATTCTTCGGGGCTTGTTGGTCACATGTAAAGTCTTAATAACTGGATCAATTGGTTAATCCCCATAATCGCCGCTATATTCAGAATCATATGAATCGTCAGAATAATCCCCCCCGTATTCACCTCCATAATCACCTCCCATATCCATGGGCTCTTCAGGTGCAGGTGGTTCATTTTGAGATGGCGCAGAAATGCTCACTTTTGGTTTTTCCTCCTCATCTGATTTTTCCGCTTTCTTCTGTTTGGCTTTCAATTCCGCTTTAATTTCATCCAAGCGCGCTTTGTCTTCACAAGAGTTCAAACCCATCGCTGCGACGCACAAAGTCATTATCAATAATCGTTTCATAATCAAATGGTATTGTTAGTTTTTAATCTCGAATTCAATTTTGCCAAGAAAACAATGATCACCCCGATAAATGCGAATAATAAACCGTTAAAGACAAAATCTCCCGCCGTTTTTCTATTTTCCTTACGCAGAATTTCGCGTGCTTTTTTCTCGAGATTGGCAGCTTCAAGTTTCTTCCCGAAAAGGTCCGTGTATTTGTTGTATTTATTTTCAACATCATCCTTCGTAAAGTCAATTTTTCCGCTCATGAAGAAGTCGTCGATACATTGCATTTCGAGTTCGTCCACAGACTCACCTTCCTCTTTATACTTCGTGAAATCTGTTTTCATTGCACTTGCCAAAACATTCAACACGACCACCGTATCTTTGACTTTCTTTGTTTTCAATTGTTTCACCAAGGCATCCAATTGTGTGAATCGCGCCTCAGTGATTTCACCGTTTGCTGCTGCTTCGTACATTTTAAACAATTCCGCCTGTCTCTCTTGTGGTGAGTTGGCTGCCGTCAAACTAAATACAAGTGGTGTTTTTGTGACGCTTTTATGCAATTTCTCCACTGCCTTGATCTCCTCAATGGAAAGATCTTTACTGTTTACCAAGACACTTTTGAACTTGTCGACCAACAAGGTATCCAAACCTTTCTTGTCGGTCATGTCCATGAAGTGCTCCATCTTCTCAACAATGCGAATCTTTGTGTCGAAATCTGTAGAATCTGTATCATAGCCCTTCAAGATATCGTCCATGAATCCTTTCATTGAATAAGGAAACATTTTTACTCGCGTTGGTGCATCTGGATAATTCAAATAGTCGGGAGGCGTCATTCCATTAAAAAGATAAGAACCACGCATCTCGGCGATTGACTGAACATTCTCTTGGTATTTTTTGTATTCAACCTCATATTCTGCCTCAGTCATTTCCCGCTTTGTTAGCTTCCACTCTGCTTTCGGAATTTTTCTAGATAAGGCCTTATATTTAGCGTTGAAATCCTCGAAAGTAGCTTCGCTTTCCACCTCATCGGTTTGGGTTAGGTCCTTGTTGACCTTTCCTTTCTTGAGTTCTTTCTTGCTTATTGTCACATGGGGACGACTTGTTTCAAGGAAATTGATGGCATAGTACACCGCACCGCTGATGAGCACTGCAAGCATAGCCAACACCGTCCAACGCCAAGTCTTGACATTGTAAATACCCTTCGCGAGTTGGGTCAATTTGTTTTTCATAGTAGCATTTAAGTTTAGTTTTCCTACTCTATTCGCTTTTCGGATTCCGCGTTTTATTCTCTTTATCGTCCCCATCTTGCCACCTCAACTCAATCTTTCCTTCCTCCGTAAAAAAGTAGGATTTCATTGCGCGGCTGTATTTTATCGGGGCGCCAAATTCGTTTTTCAATACATCGAGGTAATTGTACACCATGCGCTCAGAAACATTGAGCTCCTTGGCGATTTCTCTCGCATTGCCCGTCGATCGTTGCTCGATGGCCGCTATAAGTCGCTGCAGATTTTCTAAGTACATGTTCGATTGCTCGATTTTTTTTGCGTGTGTAAAATAAGCTGTGCCGACTGAAATATAAATTCAGTTTAAGATTTGATTGAACTATTCTTTACCCAATCCCAATGCAGCTTACCCGACCGCTCAAATTGATAGGACTTTCGGTACTTGTTGAATTCGATGGGCGCTTTGAATTCATTCTTCAACAAATACACATAATGGTAAATCATGCGCTCACTTACACCGAGCTTTTCCGCAATTTCTGTAGGCGTCCCAGTACGTTCCTTTTCGACCAAATGAATGAAATACTTGATTTTTTTGATGTTCATAGCGCAATGATTTATAAGCTAGTCGTTTAATTTGACTGTTTGTCCCGACTTCTGCTTCTGTTTTTTTTACAAAAAGTGTAACTTAGAATCCCAAATGCGACAACCTCAAAAATACTGGACTCTTTTTCTACAGGGCGATGACCGTGCCCTGGGAGAATTGTACCATGTTTTGTTTGAACCCATGGTCTTTGTGGCCTACCATCGCGTAAAAAACATGGAGCATGCTCGGGACATTGTTAGCGAACTTTTCGTCTCTCTATTGGCAACAAGCACCGAAGCGAGAAGAATGAAATGGAAAAATGTGGAATCCATTCAAGCGTATTTAACCACGGCAGTGAAGAATAAAGCCATCGATTACCTACGAACAAAAAAATCGCATGTCGAAATTTTAACGCTTCTTCCACAGGAACACGCACAAGAACAAGAAACCGACATGAGCATCTTGGAGGAATTGATCCATTATCCAAAAAAGGAAACGGAATTGTTCCAACTGCACCTCGATGGTTACAGCAATACGGAAATCGCTGAGAAAAAGATGATTTCAGAAAAAACAGTACGCAACAAATTGAGCATGACACGCCGAAAAATGGCCTTGCACTATAAATCCTTTTTAACACTCGCTTTATGGATGATCGCTCATTAAGTGCCTTGTTGGCGTTGCTTGATCAACCCATCCTCTTGCGTTTGCATGTAGCCAGCTTGCGTAAGCGCAAAGACTTGGACGAATCGGTGTTGGGATTTATCGCTTTGTACGATGAATGTCAGGGTGATTGCGTCCGCGTTAAAAAGCACATGTCTGCCACCAAGAAAGCTGTATTGGCGCCGATTCAAAGCAAGAAAACACCATCGTGGAATCCGCTTAAATACGCCGCCATTATTGTCTTTGTTGGGCTTAGTGGCATTGGGATCACGCTTCTTTTGAATTCAAATCGTGTTGAGCTGTCCGATACTTTTCATGATCCAGGTTTGCCCAATTACATGGGCGCGTCTGCACGGGTCGATCTATCGGAAGCCATGTTTCATTACAAAAAGGGGGATTTTGAAAAAGCAGACGCTTCGATACAAAAAGTAAAGAAATTACACCCAAAAAATGATACAGTGCTGTATTACAGCGCATTGATTGCCCTCAAAAATGGAGAACGCGAAAATGCTGTTCACCAATTTGAATCCATTTCAAAGCGCCGCAGTGCATTTGCAGATCGAGCAGTTTATTTCATTGGGATCGACGCCACAGCACTGAATCAACTTTCGAGGGCTTATCGCATTTTCACTATGCTTTCGAAGAGCGAGGATGAATATGTGCGCGCTGCAGCAAAAGCACACCGCCAACAGTTACAGCGATATCTGCACTAAGCAGAATCAAAATCCACCACGGGCAATCGCGCTGAGGTGCTGAGGGAAGATACCTCAATTTATAACTTTGAATCAATTGAAAGGCATTCCAGTATTGCGGATGGCGCATGCTTGGATTATTCTTGTAGAAGTCATTTTTCGCTTTATAAAAAGCATCCTCGAACAGCATCCCGCTTTCAATGTTTTGATAGAAGGCCTTGAAGAAAACAGCAGAAAAATAGTCGTCCACATTTGAAGGAGAAACAAGTACCGCTTTGGCACCGTTACTCAAGATCCTAAGTGGAATAGAACGATTAAACTCATTCACTAGAAAATTCGCGTAGCCCGAAAAGCAATTATTTAATACAACAAGATCTCGGTGCACCGGAAACTCACCTGTCAGCCGTCGTTCTGATTTTTGTCCATTGGACAGGAAATAACGTAACTGAAAAGCTGGCGATTTCGCTTCATCATCCATGGTAAATTCTCCGTGACCATAGAGGTGAAAAATCCCTGATGGATACACACTCTTTTTAATGTCTCCTGAATAGGGCTTTTTCGAATAGTTGTAAGGCGTATTAAACTGATCGAAAAACTCATTCATGAAGGGCAGCTTCGTCCCGTCCTTTTGGCGCAAAAAACGAACATCCATACGACTTGGATGAAGTACCCTGTCGCCATTAAAATAGGTGATTGGATTGTACACTCGAACAAAGTTGATGGAGTTCGCAAGATATTGGGCATTTGAATACCCCGTAGCCAAGGTGTCTTTTAACATCATCTCGTAAGGATTCTTATCGTCGTAACAGATGTATACCTTTCTCATCTTTGGAAATGCACGAAGCACATCGGAGAAGTTCTTCGTAAAATCTTGGTAACTCATCCGTTGAAATGCCTTGAAATCGAGTGTGTCGAAAGATCGTTCGTTCAAAAGACCAGTTGTCGTAGATTTCACAAATGACACCTTCGAACGTGAAATCAAGATTTTTTTTCCTTTCAACATTTCATCCTCATTTAGCGTCAACAAAAAGCATTCGTTCTTTTTCAAATGTTTTTGAATCGAGGCAACTTGGACGAAAGGTGTGGATTGAAACTTTTTATCCGGCCAATTCTTTAAAAAATGGAAGTAACTTTTCAAGGTAAGCAAGTAGGATACAGCTGTTGAAAAATTTGATTTTTTTTCATTTACATCGTATACGGACTTGAATGCATAGAGATTAAACAGGTTAATATAAGGTGAGGTGCGGTAGGGATCGTAGGGCAAATCACTTTTGGCATCAAAACTTCTCCAGAAATCAGACCTAAGCATCCGCAGACTGGCAATGTGCGCATCGATTGACTTTCGGTCGTAGGGCAAGTATAGGGTATTTCGCGTGTAAAACGTAAAAAAAACCATCAAGGGCTGAAAGGCGACTTTGGTTCGGTCAAAGAGTGTTTTTCGTCTTACCTTTTTCAATGCATTTTTGAAAATAACGTCCGCTTCTTTGTGCCTCAGGATATAGGTATGG
>CANGIC010000028.1 GCA_947453795.1 Flavobacteriales bacterium | reverse complement strand
TGGATGTACAACGCAATATGGTCCAGTTGTTTTGGATCAACCAGTAGGACCAACCGCGGATTTCGCTTGGACACCAGCTACCCCAAATATTGGTCAAAGCATAAACTTTAACGACAATTCCATCGGGACATCCATCACTTCTTGGAATTGGTTGATTGATACAGCTGCCTTCATTGGCCAAGCGCAACAATATGCATTTAACGCAGAGGGCTTGTACGATGTGACGTTGATGATTACCGATGCCAATGGATGTATGGATACCATCACGCAAGTGATCAGCGTTTATGGTCAAGTGATTATTCCAAATGTACTTACAGCGAATGGTGATGGTGTCAATGACACTTTTGAAATTCAAAATCTGAAACCCGAAACAAACGTGTTGATTTTGAATCGTTGGGGTGATGTTGTTTTTGAGTCCACAAACTATCAGAACGATTGGGGAGGAAAAGATGTGAGTGGACAAGATTTAGTAGAAGGTGTTTATACCTACCTGATCAAAACACCAGAAAACAAACAGTACCATGGATTCTTGCATTTGATCCGAACGAAATAAGCAATACATCTGAACGCAGACAATGATGGAGGACATTCAAAATAAAGTTTCAGAGGAAATTCGCTTGAATTTTAATCGCTACATGGATTTATATTCTGTGGAAGATCCAAGGTCGGTTGTTGTCTCTCATATTGGTGCTTTTTCTCAAGATTTGGTCAATCGACTAGCGGCTACCGTTGAGGAATTGATGGTGACTTCGGGTGATGGAAAAATTGCGGTGAAACGTGTGTTTGGGATCTTAATCGAAGGGCTACAAAATGTGCGATTGCACGGCGCAAAGGATGAACACGGGCGTCAAATGGCCTATCTCGTGTTGGCGCGCAATCGCGAAGATTATAAAATTATTTTCGGGAATTTGGTGGCGGTAAATGATGTGTTCAACCTTACGGAATACCTCGATTCCATCAATGCAATGGACGGCTTGGAGCTGAAAGAGAAGTACATTGAAATTTTGAGTAATGGCTATTTGTCCAAGCGAAACGGTTCTGGCGTTGGTTTCTTAACCATGCGCATGAAATCTGGAAACACGTTGTACTATACCCTTGATCCTATTTCAGAGGAATTAAATTTCTTGACCGTCGAAGTAACACTAGCGCGATTATGAGATTCTTCCTCGTACTGCTTACGCTTCTTTCCTTCACGTCTTTTGGACAAAAAGTTTATTTGTCTGACCGAAAGTTTTCCAGTGATTTGATCTGGGAGCGCGAACAACAAACAATTTATCGCAACGGCCAAACAGGTAGGGTAGAAGTCCTGTACATTAAAAATGATGTCGTATACCTGAAGGAACGAATGTTCTACACGGATGTGAAATACACCGTTTCGGGGAATAAAATTTACCGTGGAAACTCAACTTCTGTCTTTGATTTATTGTTTACCCTTACCGATGGTAAATTATACATAGGAGACAGCGGAAGTTCCATGGATTGCTTGTATACCTTTAAAAATGGAATGATCTACAGAGGAGATAGCACGAGCACATTCGACAAATTTATGGCGTATGATTCGGACGAGTCAATGCTAATTTGGGTGGCGCTCATGATCTTGCCCTATTGATTGGATGGTTTAATTTTTAGTTCATTTGCTTGAGGTATAAAAGAACTTTTTATCTTTGTTTGGAATTATTCTAAATAAGGAATGAAGCAGACACAAAACACATCAAAACAAATGTTGCCGGAGACCTTAACCTGTCAAGGATGTGCTTGTTCCAAAAAAAAAGACTGCTGCAAAAAATACAAGAAAAAGGGTGTGCATTGCAAGAAGTGTCCAAAGCTATAAACTCTTTTTCATAAAGTGTATCTTTGAGCGATGCGTCATTCTCTGTTAGTATTACTATTGGTCTTTGCCTTTACTTGTTTAAGTCAGGAAAACTCCTTGCCTAATGCCATCTCCCTTCGCGCTTCAGTGGCAAAAACAGATTATTTTACGGGGATTGAATGGATGCATTCTTGGTCGAATCAATTTGTTTTAGGGCAATTTGATTTTGGCTATTCGCGCTCTATTCTGCAAGGGTGTTTTTTTCCGAGAGTCGGGATTGGTTATGGATTAAAACTTATAGACAGTAAAGCGTTTCATTTGGCTCCCATCGCAACAACTTCTCTTTCCATGTTATCTACTTTTTCCGCAAATGAACATCCTGATTGTTGGAGTGAAACCTATTTTGGTTATCGATTGGTGTTTGGGAATAAGTGGGCATTTGTTCAGAGTTCTACCTGTGGTTTATTTCATGAAATGACCTACAACACTTTCAGTGGTAAATATTCTGGTGTTAGTTCATTCGGTTTTTACGGATCAATTGGAGTTCAGTATGCGTGGTAGTCTTTTTTTTATAGCGCTTATCGTATTCGGGTGCAACAAAACCGAGAATTTCGAGAACATTCAACTTTTCGGACATGCGGGTACAGGATTGGAAAATGTGTCAAGTGTTTACCATGACAACACTTTAGAATCGGTGCTATTTGCTTTGTCGATGCAAGGATGTGAAGGTGTCGAGGTCGATGTGCACCTTTCAGCTAGTGGTGATTTATGGCTGTTTCATGATGCCAAGTTGGAAACTGAAACCAATTTGTCAGGATGCATTCCAGATCTTTTTGACGAGGTCTTAAGTACTGGAAAGTATTCTACCCTTCATCAAGAAAAACTGGCAAAATTATCCGACATTGATACCGCGTTCTTACAAGGAAAATCGATCGTTTTAGACCTTAGACATTACAATGAATGCGTTGGTGAATATGTGAATGTCGCACAAATCATTGACCGTTTAGTCGATTTAGGATATGCGTCTTCTTCGGGGTATAACGTTCTGGTGAATGTTTCGCGTTACGAGTGGATTCAGCCATTTATCGACGCCAACTTTGATGTGGTAATGTCCATTTATTCCATGAGTGAATTCAACACCTGTGAAAATGCATATCCCGATTTGTATGGATATATCATGAAAAACAGCGATGTGACAAAGGAAAATGTGGCCACGGTACATCAATCGGCTAAAAAACTATTTATTTTTGAGGTGCGTTCACCAAAAATGACGCGTGAAGCTTTGCGTAAATCACCCGACGCAATTCTTTCAGATGACTTACGAACAGCAATTATAGAGAAATACTAATGGCGAAACAGAAGAAAGAAAAAATCAACGTGGTGTATTCCACCAATCCGGATTTTAAATTTCAGTTTGACGAAGAAGAAGAGATTGAAACGCTATCCAAGGCTCAACAACAGCTGTATGTGTCGATCGATCGCAAACAGCGTGGAGGCAAAGAGGTAACCCTGGTGGAAGGTTTCGTAGGTAAAGAGGATGATCTGAAGGAATTGGGTAAACTGCTCAAAAGTAAATGTGGCGTGGGTGGCACAGCCAAAGACAATGAAATTCTGATCCAAGGAAATTTCCGAGACAAGGTGTTCGATCTTCTCACGAAGGAGGGGTATCGTGTGAAAAAGAAAGGCGGATGATTATTTGTTGATGTGAGTTTTCAATCGTAAATTATGGTATGAAAATTCTCAATCACATCCTAAAACCAATAGAGTGACTTTGAATTTCTTGTTTAAAGTCATCTAATGAACTCACAATTCACCGACATCATTCAATTAATAAAGAAATCTCGTTCAAACGCATTACGTGCTGTAAACGCTGAGCTAATTAATCTTTATTGGAACATTGGTGAATACATTAGCAAAAAGATTGATCAAACAGAATGGGGTGATTCTGTGGTTGTAGAATTGTCCTTGTTTATCAGAAAGTCTGAACCTGACATCAAAGGCTTCTCTGATAAAAATTTATGGAGAATGAAGCAGTTTTATGAAGCTTATAAGGATTCTCCAAAACTCTCAACACAGTTGAGAGAAATAAGTTGGTCTCACAATTTGGCTATTTTTTCGAGATGTAAAAATTTGGACGAAAGAGCATTCTATATAAAAATCGTGAGAGAGGAGAAGTATAGTTTTAGAGAACTTGATCGTCAAATTAGTGCAAGTCTTTATGAGCGAAAAATGATCGGGAATGCAAAACTCTCAACAGATTTGAGAGATGTTCGTGATGATTTATCGACTGCATTTAAAGACGATTATGTGTTTGAGTTTTTGAATTTACCAGAGTATCATAGCGAAAAAGAGTTGCAACTTGCTTTGACAGAACAAATGAAAAATTTCATACTCGAATTAGGAAAAGACTTTCTATTCATAGGTGAACAGTATAAGTTGCAAGTGGGTAAAAGCGATTTTTTCATAGACCTTTTATTCTTTCATCGCGGGCTACAATGTTTAGTTGCCTTTGAGTTAAAGGCAGATAGATTTAAACCAGCGCATTTAGGTCAATTAAATTTTTACTTGGAAGCCCTAGACAGAGACGTCAAGAAACCGAATGAAAACCCATCTATCGGGGTATTATTGTGTAAAGATAAAGACAATGAAGTTGTTGAATATTCTTTAAGCAGAAGTTTGTCTCCCACCTTGGTGGCTGAATACAAGACACAGCTGCCCGATAAGAAAGTGTTACAACAAAAGTTACACGCACTTTTTATTAATCAATTAAATGAAAAATCATAGCTGTGTAACAAACTGATTTTATCTTTGTCCTATGTGTCATAATTAAATTTCAATGAAAAAAATTTTAATCGCAACAGCCCTATTTGTTTTGGGATCCACCCATATAAACGCGCAAAAGGCGCCAATCAACTGGTATTTACAAAGTATAGCAAAAGATGGTGTCTTCGGAACAGGAGCAACTCAAGCCTATGCGTACTTGAATGGAATGACGCCACAAACGGTCATTGTAGCAGTGATTGACAGCGGCGTGGAAATCGATCACGAAGACTTAAAAGGCGTTATTTGGACCAATAAAAATGAGGTCCCAGACAATGGAATAGATGACGACAAAAATGGATACATTGATGATATTCATGGATGGTCATTCCTAGGTGGTCCTGGTGGCGATATTGATCATGAAGCGATGGAAATTGCACGTCTATATCACAATGCGCGACGTTCTTTTGAAGGAAAGGATACGAGCAAACTAAGTGGGAAGGAACTTGAGGATTACAATCAATACCTCGAGTTAAAAGCAGATTTCCAAAAAGAGCAAGGTGAGATAGAAATGCAAGAGAAAAGTTTGGGTCTGCTCTCGGGATATATCCAAAAGGTAAAAGATGCGTCGAATGGTGAATTCTCCAAGAAAACAAATAAGGCCTATGTACCCAAGGATGATATGGAAAAGCGCATTCAAAAACGCGTAGGAATGATTCTTTTGGCCTATGATGCGAAGGAGCTCGACGGAATGATCACCGAAGGCGCTGAAACCTACATGAACATGGCGAAGTACAACCGAATGAATACAGATAGCTTGCGTCAAATTTTAGTAGGTGATGATCCTGCTAACGGTGAAGAACGTTTTTATGGATGCAACCGCTACGAAGGTCCAGACGCGATGCATGGAACCCATGTGTCAGGAATCATTGCTGCACAGCGTGGTAATGGAATTGGGATCGATGGAATTGCGGCAAATGCGCAAATTATGGTGCTTCGCGCCGTTCCTAATGGGGATGAACGCGATAAAGATGTCGCAAATGCGATTCGATACGCCGTGGATAATGGTGCGAAGGTGATCAACATGTCATTCGGGAAATACTACTTCCAAGATAAGCCATTGGTGGATGCCGCTATTCGCTATGCGATGGATAATGACGTGCTCTTGGTGCATGCCGCAGGAAATGATGCCAAGGATAAAGATGTGGAAGATTCTTATCCAACACGTCGACTTTCTGATGGCACCATTGCAACCAACTGGATTGAAGTAGGGGCGGCAAGTGTGTCTAAAAAAGGGAAGACGCTTTTGGCGGATTTCTCCAATTATGGGTTAACAACAGTAGATTTATTCGCGCCAGGTGTGGACATCTATTCTACGGTGCCTGACGGAAAATATGAAGATGCGTCAGGAACGAGCATGGCATCACCAGCAACAGCAGGGGTGTGTGCGATCATTCGCGGATATTTCCCTGAACTGACTGCGGCTCAAGTGCGTGAGGTGTTGATGAAAACAGCAGTGCCCTGCAAAAAGAAAGTGGTTGTTCCAGGAACAAAGAGAAAAGTGAACGTTAGTGATGTATCCATTAGTGGGGGATTTGTCAGCGCGGAAAAAGCAGTGGAGTACCTTCTGCTTCACCGTTAATCAATAGGGAAATACACCAAGCATTTTAAAGCGTCTCTCATGGAGGCGCTTTTTTTGTGAATTCTCTGTTGATATTTTAAGTGGAAAAATTAGCTCAAGTCATCCTTCCCACACGAAAAGCAGTATATTTGTAACGATGGAAAAGCAGGTCATACTGAACAGCAGACACTTCGAACTGACGATAAAACGACTTTGCTATCAACTCATTGAACAACATCACGATTTTTCTGATACCGTATTGATTGGTCTTCAACCACGTGGAATTCATGTGCTTGTTCGCTTGAAAGCCGAACTTGAGCGCATCCTTGGAAAAGAAATTCTTTGTGGAAATTTGGACATTACCTTCTACCGCGACGATTTCCGCCGACGAGAAAAAGCAATCATTCCAAGTGTAACGAACATCGACTTCGTTATTGAAAATAAGCAAGTTGTACTTGTTGATGATGTCCTTTTTACCGGTCGGACCATCCGTGCTGGTTTGGATGCCTTACTGGCCTTTGGTCGCCCGAAAAAAGTGGAATTGTTGACTTTGGTTGACCGTCGATTCAATAGAGATTTGCCCATTCAAGCCAACTACATTGGAAAAAGTGTGGATACCTTGTCCAAAGAACGCGTTTCGGTGGAGTGGAAAGAAATTGAAGGAGAAGATAAAGTAGTATTGTTTACACCTGACACCAATGAATAATCTGAGCGTTGATCATCTCACAGGAATTCGGGACCTTACCCGTGAAGATATTGAATTGATTTTCAAGACGGCAGATAGTTTCAAGGAAGTAATCAATCGTCCAATCAAAAAGGTGCCTTCGCTTCGAGATATCACCATCGCCAATTTATTTTTTGAGAATTCTACACGCACGCGCTTGTCATTCGAGCTCGCTGAAAAACGACTTTCTGCCGATGTGGTAAACTTTAGTGCCTCAAGTAGCTCTGTGAAAAAAGGGGAAACGCTCATTGATACCGTAAACAATATTTTATCCATGAAAGTGGATATGGTGGTTATGCGTCACCCAAATCCTGGAGCAGCTAAGTTTTTATCTGAAAGGGTAAATGCCCGAGTGGTAAATGCAGGAGATGGTACACACGAACACCCAACTCAGGCACTCTTGGACGCGTTTTCCATTCGCGAACGATTGGGCGCTGTAGCAGGTAAAAAGGTAGTAATTGTTGGAGATATTCTTCATTCTCGCGTTGCCCTTTCCAATATTTATTGCCTCCAAAAATTAGGTGCTGAAGTGATGGTTTGTGGACCTACAACCTTGATTCCGAAATACATTCATGAGCTTGGGGTGCTGGTTGAACACAATTTAAGAAAAGCATTGGAATGGTGCGATGTAGCCAATATGCTGCGCATTCAGCTTGAACGTCAGGACATTAAGTTTTTCCCTTCCTTGAGAGAGTATTCCATGCAATTCGGTTTGACCAAAGACATCTTGGATTCCTTGTCCAAAAAAATTATTGTGATGCACCCTGGACCAATAAATCGGGGTGTAGAAATTACCAGTGAGGTGGCAGACTCTGACCAATCTATTATTTTAGATCAGGTAGAGAATGGTGTGGCGGTGCGCATGGCCGTAATTTATTTGCTGGCCTCAAAAATTGGAAGATAATGCAATTCAATGTGATGCAAAGCGAATTGTGAAACTCTTGCATTGCTTTAAATCAAAAAATGTTATTTTTGACTAAACAACGAACGCAATGAACTTCGAAACAACACAAAACAAAAACGAGGCAGTCGTAAAAACGAAAGTGGAAAAACTGGATGCTTCGAATGCCTCAGAATTAAAGTCTGAGTTGTTGGTGCTGAATAAAAACGGAGTGAACAACATGGTCATTGATATGAGTGAGACGCGTTACTGTGACTCTTCGGGTCTAAGTGCGATTTTGTCCGCTAACCGACTTTGTCGCGATACAAACGGACACTTTGCCTTGTGTGGGCTCAATGAAAATGTTATGAAGTTGATTCAGATTGCTCAGCTCGACCGTGTATTGACAATTACAGACGATCAAGCGACCGCGTTGGAAGCATTGCGTCAGTGAGTTTTGAATTAACCATCCTTGGAAGTGGGGCCGCTGTGCCTACATTTCGCCGAAATCCAACAGCACAATACGTCGTTTGCAATGATCGACACATCCTCATCGATTGTGGTGAGGGTACCCAAATGCAACTTCGCAAGTTCAGTATTCGTTTTCAGCGGATATCTCACATCCTCATTTCACATTTACATGGTGACCATTTCTTTGGGCTCGTTGGATTATTGAGTACCATGCATTTAATGGGGCGCGACAAAGGAATCACTGTTTATGGCCCTGAAGAATTGGAACAAATTGTTCGTTCTCAACTTGAAATTTCCGGAGCGCGCTTGGATTTCGACCTGAAATTCGTGAAGCTCAATGGCAAAGATTCCAAGTTGATTTTTGAAGACAATTTGATTGAAATTCACACCTTCCCCCTAAAGCATCGCATTCCAACAAATGGCTTTATAATTCGCGAAAAAATCAAGGAGCGTCGACTGATTTCTGAAGCGATAAAAGGATCGGGTTTGCTCATCGAACATCTACCCAAATTGAAGCGTGGCGAGAATGTAGTGGATGAAAAAGGAAATGAATATGATGTGGAAGAATTCACTTTGCCACCCCATCCAAGCTATGCTTACGCCTTTTGCTCGGATACGCGTTTTGACGAATCTATTGTTTCAAATGTCCTGAATGTTGACGTGTTGTACCACGAGGCAACCTTTACTGAAAAGGATGCAGACCGCGCTAAGGCGACCTTTCATTCCACCGCAAAACAAGCGGCATCCATAGCGGCAAAAGCTGAAGTAAAACGTTTGTTGATGGGGCATTTGAGTGCACGCTACGACACAACAGATGTTCATCTTGAAGAAGCGAAAACCGTTTTTAAAAATGCATGCGTTGTGGAGGATGGGGATGTCTTTCGGATCGATGAAAAATAAGCAGCATTGACAGGCAGTAGCGCAAAAAATCCTCGTTTTTTCAGATTTTGTATTTTTTGAGACTCAAACCGTCTTTTTCCGTTGATTTATCAAGGTTTTTCAACCAAAAATAGTTCAAAAGTCCTTGTGCTGACCTGTGTTTTGTGCCCTTGGTGTGATTACATTTGGTAGTTACGCTCAAAGTGCTCAAAACAATGGCAGAAAATCAATACACAGAAGACAATATCCGTTCCCTTGACTGGAAAGAACACATTCGGCTTCGACCAGGAATGTACATTGGGAAATTAGGCGATGGCTCTGCAGCAGACGATGGGATTTATATTCTCGTGAAGGAGGTGGTTGACAATTGCATCGATGAATTTGTCATGGGAAATGGCAAGCGTGTCGATATTCGTGTGAAAGATGGGAAAGTAAGCGTGCGCGATTATGGACGTGGTATTCCGCTAGGTAAGGTGGTGGATTGTGTTTCTCAAATCAATACAGGGGGCAAATACGATTCTAAAGCGTTTAAAAAATCGGTAGGATTAAATGGGGTAGGTACGAAGGCAGTGAATGCATTGTCGTCTTATTTCATGGTCTATTCGGTGCGTGATGGGGAGAAGAAGGAGGCCGTGTTTGAGCGTGGTGAGCTGATTAAAGAAGAGCCCATTACCAAGACGGACGAAACAAATGGTACGTATGTGGAATTTATTCCTGACGAGTCCATTTTCAAAAAATATGCATTTAAAACAGCATACCTCGATAAGATGATGTGGAACTATTGCTACCTCAACAGGGGCTTAGCAATGTACTACAATGGCGATAAATACCAGTCGAAGGACGGGTTGAAGGATTTGTTGGAGAACAACATGGATGGAGACCCACTTTATCCAATTATTCACCTCGAAGGAGAAGATATTGAAGTGGCCTTCACACATGGAAAAACCTATGGCGAGGATTATTATTCATTTGTCAATGGTCAGCACACGACGCAAGGAGGAACACACCAAAGTGCGTTTCGTGAGTCCGTGGCAAAGGTGATTCGCGATTTTTACAACAAAAACTATGAGGCCTCAGATATTCGTCAATCCATTGTAGCTGCCATTGCGGTGAAAGTGATTGAACCCGTATTTGAGTCGCAAACAAAAACGAAGCTTGGTTCTCAAGAAATTGAGCCAGGAGGAAAGTCGATGCGGGCTTTTGTTAATGATTTCTTGAAGGAGAAATTGGACAACTACCTGCACCGAAACCCAGATGTGGCTGAACTGATCGAACGTAAAATCAAGCAGTCTGAACGCGAAAGAAAAGAGCTTTCAGGTATCCGCAAGTTGGCGCGTGACAGAGCGAAAAAATCAAGTCTTCACAACAAGAAATTGCGCGACTGTAGAATACATTTGACCGATTTGAAAGATGAACGCCGCGAAGAAACGACGTTGTTCATTACCGAGGGAGATTCAGCGAGTGGGTCGATTACCAAGTCAAGAGATGTGACTACCCAAGCCGTTTTCTCACTGCGTGGTAAACCGCTGAATTGCTATGGTTTAACCAAAAAGGTGGTGTATGAAAACGAGGAATTTAACCTTGTTCAAGCGGCACTCGACATTGAGGAGGATATGGATAATCTGCGTTACAGCAAGATTGTGATTGCGACCGATGCCGACGTCGATGGCATGCACATTCGCATGTTGTTGTTGACCTTTTTCTTGCAATTCTTCCCGGATTTGGTGAAAAGGAATCATGTATATGTCCTGCAAACGCCACTTTTCCGGGTTCGAAATAAGAAAAAAACCATTTATTGTTATTCCGAAGATGAGCGGAGGAAGGCCATAGAAGAATTGGGTAAAAACCCTGAGATCACGCGATTTAAAGGATTGGGAGAGATTTCGCCGGATGAATTCAAATACTTCATTGGTGCCGATATTCGACTCGAACCCGTTATTTTGACTAAGGATGCCTCCATCGAAACTATATTGTCCTATTTTATGGGGAAAAACACGCCAGAGCGACAAGACTTCATCATCGAAAATCTCCGTGTGGAGAAGGATATCGTAGAAGAATTGGCCGAGGCAAAAGCAACGGATTCCGATAACTTAGAAAAAGCTTCTTAAGATGGCAGAAGAGAATATCGACGACCCAATCGACCAACCGGGAGAAGATAACAAGCCCTTCGAAGGTAAAATTGTCGATGAGCAGATTGTTCCTGTAGGAGGATTGTACGAAAGCTGGTTCTTGGATTATGCGAGTTATGTGATTCTCGAACGTGCCGTTCCTTCGTTGTATGACGGATTAAAGCCAGTACAACGAAGAATTCTTCACTCCATGAAAGAAATGGATGATGGGCGCTACAACAAGGTGGCGAACATCATTGGGAACACCATGAAATATCACCCACATGGGGATGCTTCCATCGGGGATGCCTTGGTACAGTTGGGACAAAAAGATTTGTTGATCGATTGCCAAGGAAACTGGGGAAATACATTGACGGGCGATGGTGCTGCTGCCGCACGTTATATCGAAGCGCGATTGTCTAAGTTTGCCAGTCATGTGGTGTTTAACCCGAAAACGACCAATTGGCTTTCAAGTTATGACGGACGAAATAAGGAGCCGGAACAATTGCCCGTAAAATTTCCTCTGTTGCTCGCACAGGGCGCGGAAGGGATCGCCGTCGGGATGGCCTGTAAGTTTTTACCCCACAACTTTATTGAACTTATTGAACAATCGATCAATCATTTGAGGGGTAAAAAAGTGGAGTTATTGCCGGACTTTCCAAATGGTGGAATGGCGGACTTCACCAATTACAACGATGGACTGCGCGGTGGAAAGGTGCGTGTTCGGGCAAAAATTAAAAAAGTAGATAACAAAACCCTCATCATTCATGAAATTCCTTTTGGAACCACGACAGGTTCGTTGATTGAGTCTATCATAAAGGCCAATGACAAGGGGAAAATTAAACTGAAGAAAATTGAAGACAATACGGCTGCAGACGCAGAAGTGATGATTCACCTTGCTCCTGGTGTATCGCCGGATAAAACGTTGGATGCCTTGTATGCGTTTACCGATTGTGAAGTTTCGATTTCTCCGAACTCCTCGATTATCGATAAAGACACTCCGCGCTTCATGGGAGTGAGCGAAATATTGAAAGTCAACACTGACAATACTGTTCGCCTACTGAAGTTGGAACTTGAGATCCGATTGGATGAATTGGAACGTCAATGGCATTTCTCTACCTTGGAGAAAATCTTCATCAACGAAGAAATGTACATCGACTTTAAGCATTACAGTGACCGTGAAACACTTTACGAATATTTGTACAAGCGATTCGATAAGTTTAAAAAGCAGTTGATTCGCGAGATTGTTGACGAAGACCTTCAGAAGTTGACGCAGATTCCAATGATTCGCATCACACGATTTGATGCCTCTAAAGCAGATGAAGTATTGCTGAAGATTGAGGAGGAAATGGCGCAAGTGAAGGAGAAATTGGCCCACTTGATTGACTATGCGATTGATTATTTCAAAGACTTGAAAAAGCGCTTTGGTGAAGGGAAAGAACGAAAAACTGAAATTAAGATTTTTGATACGATCAATGCCTCCAAGGTAATTATTGCCAACCGAAAGTTATATGTCGATTTTGAGGAAGGGTTCATTGGGTATGGCCTGAAGAAAACCGAAGCGGTGAACGACTGTTCTGAAATCGATGACATCATTATCTTCTTCAATACCGGAAAAATGATGGTGACGAAGGTGGCGGATAAAAAGTTTGTCGGAAAAGGTATTGTGCATGCCGATGTTTGGAAAAAAGGAGACAAGCGCACCATTTATCACTTGATTTATCAAGACGGTGTAGGTGGATCCACAATGATGAAACGTTTCTATGTCAATTCGATCACGCGCGACACCGAATACGATTTAACACGTGGCATTAAGGGCTCTAAAATGCTTTATTTCTCTGTGCACCCGAATGGTGAACGTGAGGTAGTTACCGTTCTTCTACGTCCGCGTCCACACTTGAAGCGCTTGCGATTTGACGTTGATTTAGGCGATTTATTGATCAAAGGTCGTCAAAGTGCTGGAAACCGCGTGACCAAAGAAATCATTCAGCGCATTACCCAAAAAGAGGTGGGTGGCTCAACATTGGCGGCCCGCAAGATTTGGTTCGATACGGTGGTAGGTCGATTGAATGATGAAGAACGCGGGAAATTCCTAGGTTCATTCAAAGGCGAAGACAAGATTTTGACCTTATACAAATCAGGTGAATACCGCTTGAGTAATTTCGATTTGTCGAATCATTTTGATGAGGACATGATCCATATTGAAAAGTGGAATCCTGACCATGCGATTTCTACGGTCTATTACGATGGTGAAAAGGACTTGCATTTTGTGAAACGCTTCCAATGCGAGGTGACCATTGATAAGAAGGTGTTGTTTATTAGTGAATCGGCTGGTTCGCACATGGATACAGTTTCAACGGCTTACCGACCAAATGTGCGCATCGTGTACAACAAACTGCTGAAGGAAACAAAGAACCTTCCGGACAATGAGGTAAACATCGCTGATTTCATTGAGGTTAAAGGGATGAAAGCGCAAGGTAACCAATTGACGAAGTTAAAAGTCAAAGAAATTGTCTTGACGCATGCCATTGAAGGAACGGAACCATGGCCAGATGAAATCCAGGAACCAGAAGAGCTTGATCCAGATGTTGATGCCATTGAAGGTGTTGATGAAACAGAGGATGGGGACGATGGTGTTCCAGATGGTACGACTGTAGAATGGGATTTAACCAAAAAAGACGACGAGGACCAGATGACTTTGTTCTAGGGGGTAACCTATTGTAAGGTGTCGCGTAAAAGGAGCACGTTTAAACACAACTTGATGATTAAATATGCTTTCTTAATGACGTTTGTGCTTTTCACGACGTATGTTTCAGCGCAAAAATCTCGGATGCTTCGATCCAATGATAGCACAGATATCACATTTTCAGGGACTAAAATCAATCCGTATCAATCCGAATACGATACCACAGGTAAGGTCGTTTTTAGTGGATATGTGGATGCCTATTATGCGCACTATTCCGATTCAAGTTCATCCGATGGGTATTCGAAATTTCCCACCTGCGCTCCGCGAAACAATCAGTTGGGAATCAACATTCTTCAGCTTTCTGCGAAATACAATTCGCGTCTATTCCGAGGGACAATTACCTTATTTGGTGGCGATTGCCCGAAGTCATCGTGGTCTCCGCACCTCAATTTTATTCAGGAGGCAAATATTGGATTTCGGGTAGTGAAAAAACTGTGGCTCGACGCCGGCTTCTTTCGAACCCATTTTGGTTTGGAGTCCATTCAGCCGAGGGAAAACATGACGATGAGCTTAGCTACAACCACCTATTTTGAACCCTATTTTTTAAGTGGCGCAAAGCTAACCTGGCAGCAATCGGAAAAACTGGCCATTCAAATTAATGCCTTTAATTCATTCAATCAATTTCTGGAAACCAATAAGAACAAAGCGCTTGGCCTATCCGTGGCCTACAGCCCAAGCAGTAAATTAACGACATCTTTTTCAAGTATTTGGTGCGATGAATCCCCTGAAAACTCATCCATTAAACGCAATCGATTGTACAGTAACCTCTATGCAGTGTACAAATCAAATCGACTTATTGTTGGACTCGAAGGGAATTTTGGACTTCAGCAACATTCTGTTTTGAATAACCCTTCGGCTACCGCCTTTATGTACAGTTCACTTCTGGCCATTAAATATAGGGTTACGTCAAAATGGTCCGGTTTTGTCCGCGGCGAGGTGTATTCCGATCCCAATGAAATGCTCACTGGTCCTGTGACTAATGCCAATCACCAATACGTTGGGATTGATTTGATTGGCGCCACTGGAGGAATAGAGTTTAAACCGATTCCAAATAGTTATGTTCGCTTCGAATGCCGCTATCTGCGCACCCGTTCCAATGAAGATATTTTTTACCGAAATGGTAATCCGTCCAATGAACGGTTGGAGTTCATCGCTGGAATAGGTCTTTGGTTCTAAGAATTACTCGCGAACAATTCTTTTTGAAAGCAATCCGTTTTCTGAAATAATGGTGAGGATATATTGTCCTGAAGGTAAATCCAAAACAAACGAACCATTGGATGCTTGCGCTTTTGTAAATACCAAACGACCATCTATCGCATAAATGGATAGTGAATGAATTCCATCATTCAAACCACTAAGCGAAAGTTCAGTTGTAAAAGGCATTGGCGTCAATTGAACCTGGGCATAAAGCTCCTCCGTTAGACCTAAACCACTAATGGTTGTACATGCTGATGTATCTGCACAACCTTGGGCATTGGTAACGATCACGGCATAATTTCCATTGCTTGTAGCAGTGAAACTCATGTTGTTTGCATTCGGAATAAGGGCCATCGTCGGACATTGCACCCATTGATAAACAGCGCCAGATTGAAGGGCAGTAATGGTGTTGTTTGCGAGAGAAGTTCCCGTAGATGGGAGTGGTGCTACAGTAATGTTCATGGTGTGGATACTTGTTCCTCCTGCATTGCCAACGGTTAATGTGACAGTGTAGTTCCCCGGGTTGGCGAAGCAATGCTGCGGAGGTGTTTGTTGGGTGGAGGTGGAGCCATCTCCAAAATCCCAAGCCCATGTGGCTATGTTTCCAGTGGATTGGTCGCTAAAAGTGACGCATTCGCCTGGACAGAGTGTGCTGATATTGCTGATGAAATTGGATACAGGAGGTGTTACTCCTGGGATTGTAATCCGCACATTGTTCACGGCAAATGAAGGATCTGTTCCTGCACCATCGTTGTCGTTGGTCCAATTGAAACCAATCCGGAGGTTAGCGATATTGTTGCATGCAACGGGCAACGTGATGTTTGCCGCTTGCCATAACCCTTGTCCATTACCACAGGTTGTTCCGCCTGTCATGGCTTGTAATGTGGACCATGTAGTCCCACCGTTCGTACTATATACTACTGCACAGTAATCTGTTCCTGCTGCACCAATTCCAATCCAATCAAAAGAAAGGGTTAGGTTGGAATTTCCAAGAGTAGATATATTGGAGTTGTAGACCGAACGCACATTGGTGGTTGACGCGAAAAAGCCAAGTCCTCCATCCCCAGCATTGTAAGTGGCTCCAGATCCTATACACCAAGTGCCTTGACAACCTACGTGCAATGTTTTGTTCCCATTCGTTGCAACGCCACATTGTCCAGCAGCAACACCACCTTCTGCGTCTGAGATATACCACATGTTGGCATCGAGATCATTGACACCCGTGGATTGATTCAATGTCCAAAGGGCTGGATTCTCAAAGCCATCAGACCAAATAGCTGTTTGTGCATTGGCGCATGTTCCGAAAAGTAAAAAGCAGATGAATACGGTTTTCATAGTGTGAAGTTTAGCGAAACGAATGTACATTATTTTTTTGAAAATACATTTTTGTAGCTATTCCATGTTTGCTGATTTTCGTTTCGTCAATGCTGTCCTGTTTTCGTTTCTGTTATTCTTCCCAATTCTTTAAGGCGTCGAACATGGGAACGTAAGGCCTCAGAAAAACTAGGTTTCACATTGTAGGGCAGTTGGTATTTCTCGGTCAATTCACACACAATCGGAGCGATGTGTTGAAAGTGAATGTGGCTAATGTGCTGAAATAAATGATGTTCAATTTGAAAATTAAGTCCACCAGCATACCAATTCAATAGCACATTGTTTTGGGCGAAATCGGAAGTTGTATGCAACTGATGCACTGTCCATTCCATGTGAATCACACCTTCTGAATCAGGGAGGGGCTGTTCCGCTCCTTCTACAACATGCGCCATCTGAAAAATAGTGCTCATGATCATTCCGGCAGTAAAATGCATCACCACAAATCCGAGAATTATTTCCCACCAGGCATATTCCGTCAACCAAAGGGGCAGTCCAATGCATACCAGCAGATATCCTGTTTTTATCCCAATCAATTTGAACCATTCTTTTCTTGTTTCGCTGCGCTCTAGGTTTGTGAGGCCTTCTTGGGTGAATTTTCGGAATTGTGGAAAGTCACCCAGTAGTTTGGATAAGGTCATAAGTCCATAAAAGAAGAAGGTATAGATGTATTGATACTTGTGGTAGGGTTTAAGGGGTGCATGGTCACTCAAACGGATCACCGCTTTGGTTTGTATGTCTTGGTCATAGCCATAAATATTGGTGAATCTGTGGTGGAGAAAGTTGTGTTGAATTTTCCAATTGACGGCGTTGCTGCCAAGAATCACAATGGAGGAAGTCGCTATTTTATTGACCCAAGGAATATCTGAAAAGGAACCGTGAGCACCGTCATGCATAACAGACATCCCTATTCCGGCTTCGCCAATCCCCATGATGACCGCTAAAAACAGGGCCCACCATTCAGACATTGGTGCGGTCAAGATAAGGATAAACGACCCCATGTAGATTCCTATCATGAGAATGGCTTTGACATACAACTGCGCGTTACCTCTCATGGAAATCTTTCTTTCCTTAAAATAGGCAGAGACGCGTTGATTGAGTTCTTCAGTAAACGCTTTATGTTTCGTGTTGTCGCTGGTGAATTGAATAATTTTCATGTGCAAAAAGTTCCTCTACAAAATGAAGTATTTCAGCGAAAATTTACAGTGACCAAACAGGGTAAAAAGTATGATTTTTCTTCGTTAACTGGAAATGAAAGGGTAGTGTATGCTCATTTTTCTGCAAAAAAAAAGCCCCGATCCGAAGAAGGGGGCTTTTGAATATGTTGTTAGCTATACCTTAAAGACCATTCGCAGCTTTACGATTCGTTAAATCTAGAAACAGTTCTCTATAAGCTTCTTTTAGCTTTTTATCGCGGTTTGATAAGTCAATTGTAGCCAATTTGCTAATGATTTCGTCACCTGCGGTTGTGTTTCTCAACGCAAAATAGCACTCCAACAAGTTGAAATAAATGGCAACGGTAATGTCTTTGTCAATACGCGCTTTCTTGTCGAAAAGGTTTGATTCACCAAGTGCAGCATTGTAAGTAGCCACTGCAGCATTGAGTTTTTGAATGGCAAGCGTTTCATTCGCAATCAATGATTTCAAACCAGCGGAAGCGTTGTTGTAAGCTTCCATGATGTCATTGTGAGATTCGTTTTTCGACTTCACAAAGTCCAATGAACTTGTTCGGCTTGTTACTTCATAACCAATGCGATCATTCACCAAATGGTTGATTGTAGTAAGATTTTCTTTCAAAATCTTATCTTCAACTGTTTTAATTAGCACCGAATAATCGGAAGACGGAGCTGTTTTGCTCGCCGTTGATTTGTAGGTTTTGTACTCAATGAACGATTCAGGAGAAACGAAGAAAAGTTCTTGGTTATTTCCATTTGCAACTCGCGCAGTCATCGGGTGACGGTAAGTGAATTCAATGTAGTAATACGTTACATCACGCGTAGTTGAAACACCATTTGCAACGGTAGCTTCTTTCTTTACCTCTGTTTTAATTTGAGGTTGTGTGTAATCAAAACCTTGAAGACTTACCGTGTAGACCATTGCGTTATTGGTCGTTTTCGCGTACCCATCAATTTTCAAATGTGCCGATGCCAACGCGTTGTAATCGTAGTTCGTTTTCATCAAAGGCATTGAGATTGTTTTGCGGTAAGGCTGAGGAACATAATCTTTAACTGGCTTGTTGTTTTCGTTCAACACCTGCTTCTCAATAATTTTTGAAGCCAATCCTTTTTCATTCCAAGCCGCCATTTCACGCTCGTATTTTTCATCAGCCGCCTTCACTTTATTTGGGTATTCTGCTGTTTCACGCTGAAAATCAGCTTCTGCTTGTGCTTTGTCTGCCTCGTATTGCGCCAATAATTTTTTGTTTTCTTCTTCGTATGACGCGGTCACGTAAGAAGAATAACTATCGGGTTTTGGATTCAAGGGACTTGTAGGAAGTTTTACATAGTTGTATGTAATATCTTCTGTTTTAAGGTTTTGAGCAAAAAATGTAAAAGAGATTAGGGCAAAAGG
>CANGIC010000027.1 GCA_947453795.1 Flavobacteriales bacterium | reverse complement strand
TGCGTGGTCAACGGGCGGAACGGGCTCAAGTGTGACGGTTACACCAACGGCAACAACACCGTATACCGTGACTTATACCGCAAACGGTTGTTCATCGACAGCAGCTACATCGACCGTAACGGTGAATGCCTTACCAACCTTGACAAGTACCAACCAAACCGTTTGTGCAGGATCACCAGCAACGGTTGTCGCAACAGGATCACCAGCGGGTGGAACCTATGCGTGGTCAACGGGCGGAACGGGCTCAAGTGTGACGGTTACACCAACGGCAACAACACCGTATACCGTGACTTATACCGCAAACGGGTGTTCATCGACAGCAGCTACATCGACCGTAACGGTGAATGCCTTACCGACCTTGACAAGTACCAACCAAACAGTATGTGCTGGTTCGCCAGCCACCGTTGTCGCAACAGGATCACCGGCCGGTGGAACCTATGCGTGGTCGAATGGAGGAACAAATTCAAGCAATACAATCACACCGTCAGCCACAACCCAATATACAGTGTCGTATACCGCAAATGGGTGTACTTCAACAGTTTCGACATCCACTGTTACGGTGGATGCCGTTCCTACTGTAAATGCGGGCTTGGATACAACGGTTTGTGCGAATGCCTTACCGGTAGTTTTATCGGCGTCGTCACCGAATTCTGGCGTGACTTACCAATGGAATACAAGTGAAACAACACCGCAAATTAGCGTTTCCGCAGCTGGAACATACACCGTTCAAGTGACATTGAATGGATGTTCCTCGAGTGATGCGGTTGTTGTCACAGTTGACCCATGTTCTGGAATCGTTGAAAATACAATGGGGATTTCACTATACCCAAATCCAACGACAGGTAAATTGAACATTGTATCGGATCAGCAAGTTGCTGCAACAATTGAAGTTATCTCATTGGACGGAAAGGTTGTTCTCAACGAAACAATCAATGGCACAACCAAGGTCCTCGATGTATCATCACTAACAGTGGGAACGTATATGCTGAGAATGAACGAAGCATCAAATGTGAC
Organism: Flavobacteriales bacterium; assembly: GCA_947453795.1. Classification (GTDB taxonomy): domain Bacteria; phylum Bacteroidota; class Bacteroidia; order Flavobacteriales_D; family Crocinitomicaceae; genus M0103. The sequence continues at coordinate 18,340 of CANGIC010000027.1, read as the reverse complement.
CATCTTCCGAGTGATTAAGCAATAAGGAAATAGCAATGAATAACAAAAGGCGAAGAGTTTTCTTCGCCTTTTGTTTTATTGTGCTCTTTGAGGTTCGAAGCAATTAGATTCGACCCCGATGGGGTCTACTAAAACAGCGCGAGAGTGAGAGCGGAGAGCGAACAAAGAATACTCAAGTCATTTGTCTTTTGTCTTTGAATCTCTGTCTTGATGTCTTAAAATCTTAATGTCTTAACATCTACATCTACCCTTTTCCAGGTTTCACCGTTGGTGTCGTTCTTACAGGAGCCGTTCCAGCTGGTGCTGTTCCGCCGCCTCCTCTGTTTTGGGGAATGGTATTCGTCGGAGTTGTATTTGTTGGTGTTCCACTTCCTCTACTTCCACCAGTATTGATTTGAATAGGTGCTTGAACCGGTTTTTCCTGCACTGGTTTTTCTTGCACCGGTCGTTCTTGTGTTTGCTGTGTTTGTGGAGCTACGACTTTTTCTTCTTTCTGCGCATTTCGTTCTACGCCTTGCTGCTGTCCAAGGGGTTGAGCGATTGGCGTACCGTCTCCGCGCTCTTGTTTTACTGAATTAATCACCACCCCATTGTTGTCGTTGCGAACAACACCTTCAACTCTCCCTAGTGTTAAACCGCTCGTTTGATCATGAATAGCTGGTCGTGGATTCCCTGGAATGTTCAAGTAGGCCATGTCATAAATACACCCTTTCATGTCGTCTCCGGAAACTCCATTTTCTTCACACGCTTTTCTCGCTGTAGCTTGTTGGTTTGGCGTCAAGTCATTGAGCGTGCGGTGCACACGCGGAAATCGCTCATCTGTATAGGTTAAGGTAGATTCTCCTGGAAGGTATTCAAACAATGAGGTCATAGGCGTAATGCGCCATACATGTGCGAAGTCACGCGCTAGAAAGGCAAGGTATTCTTTCTCCATTTCATTGGAGGCCTGTTGCATTTGGTCGTTACCAAACGATGAAAAGGACATATAAGCGGGACGATTCATGCCTGTTCCTGTTTCGAAATCATCGCGATCAATGCCATTTGCATTGCCCAATAATCCGTCGTATTGCTCACCCGAACACGGATAAATCTGAACGGAGACATTGATGAAACTCATAACCCCTGAACCTCGCATTTCTGCCTTAACCACTTCACCAGTTGGCCAAGTAATCACATAACTTCGGTTGCTGTAACGTATAGTTCCTCCACGAGGCAAAAAGTATATATCCCGTTCCATTGTCATTGCTTCACCGTTGATTCGAAGAGCTGTTTGTGAATTGTTGTCGGGTTTATTCATGGCATAAATGGCAACACGGTCTCCATCGACATTCATGGCAATAGCTGTGTTTAACGAAAAGTCATCCGATTGTGCTTGCTGGCGTGATTGCACTTCAAAACGGCCAGAACGTGAGCGTGCCATTACAAATTCTCCAACTGTTTGAAAAGAATAACTGGCTCCATCAAAAGAGGACAAATGTGGGTCGCCATAAGATCTTCCTTGACGTGGTGAACAGCCCGTGCGGCTCATCATGGTATGCATCAAATCCCAATGTGGTGCTGAAGTTTCGGAGGCGTTGCGTTGTCCACCATTGATTTGCTCTCGGACCGCATCCTGGTTCACAGGGGGCACCAATCGCAACATCTCCATTGGAGTTAAATTCTCCGGAAAGGTGCGCGTTGGAATTGCTTCGTGTTGCGCCATGGCGACCATACTATTGGCCAACCATTCTCCGCGAACTGGATCCCAATCGGTAAGTTCTTTTTTTACTGGGGCAAATTCTTCTGCAAATCGGTCTTGTGACCAACATGGATTTATAGCTGAAAATGTGAGCACCAAGCCAACTACTGAAGTAAAGATTTGTTTCATAAGAAAGAAATTTTAGTCGCGCGCCTTCCTCAAATCGTATGCCGCTATTGACTTAAACAGCCCATGTTTTGAAATAAACTCGCCCTTAAAGATACAATGATTCGTATTGATGTCGAATGTAAGGAATATATTACCTTTGAAAAGTTCCCTGACATTCAATAAAACAGCCCTTATTGCGTTGATGGCAAGGAAATTTGATCACTATGAGATTTTTGATTTTTCCATTCTTAGCGAGCACCTTCTTTTCCTCTGGTCAAATTGGAATGGATCAATGGCGTATTCATGTGCCAAACCGAGAAGCAATCGATGTAACAACGGATGGTACTTTGGTATTTGCCGCCTTTGATAACGGCCTTCTGGAATACGATCCTTCAGCTGGGGAAACAAGTGTTTGGACAGATGTAAATGGTCTTTCGGATGTAAAACTAAGTGCTTTAGGGCGCGAATTATCCAGTAAAAAGGTGTTTGTGGGCTATGCCAATGGCAATATTGATGTCATATCGAACAACACCATCACGAACATTCCAGCGATTCGTTTGGCGGAAATTCAAGGAGACAAGCGCATCAACCGGATTGTTAACTTTAATGGAGATGTTTTTTTCGCGACAGGTTTCGGCATCGTACGCATCAACCCTTCGAACAATGAAGTCAAGGAATCGTATTACCCAACACCGCAAGGGGATGCCATTCTCGATGTGGCGTTCATAGGCGATACAATTTACGCGCTTACGGCGGATCGCTTATTGAAAGCGAACCTAACCAACCCTGCCGTTGCGGATCCTTTTCAATGGGCAATTGATGCACGTTTGCCTGTGCTTTCAAGCAACAAATACACGGATATTGAAGAGGTTGGAGGTCAGATCTATGCGCTACTTCAATGGGATGCCTACGGTCAGGATACGGTTTATCAATTGAGCTATTCTGGAAATACCCCTGCTTCGGACATCAATTTTAGCTTGCAAATCAACTCCTTGAGTTCAGATAATGACCGATTAATCGTAAACGCGGATGGGGCCATTTACCGCTATTTTTCAGACCTTACCCTGGACCTTGTCAATTCATCTTTTTATGTTGGGAAGTGGTTTGAACCGAAACATTCAATTTTCAGTAATGCGGGCTATTGGATCGCAGACGGGAAAAATGGACTTCAACGGCTTACCGAATACAATTTACTAACGCGCGTAGAATTCAACGGACCTCCAAAGTCTGATTTTTACGCGATGGATTGGGAAAAAAACACGATGATTGTTGCGGGTGGAGGTATGTCTGAAAAGCTGTCAACCTTTAGTAGCTCAGGAGTTTATCGGTTTAAGGAGGAAGCGTGGGACCTTTATGACCGCGACAATATGAACCTGTGGAATGGAACAAACATTTGGGATTTTCTAGCGGTATCAATTGAGCCAAATGCAGCAAAAAAAGCAGCTGTGGGTACCTTTTCTTCCTACCCAGTGTCTATCCTTAATTTCGAAACTGGTGTAACGGACACATTTACACCCCTCAATTCACCAATGGAATTTTCAGGTCCTGGTAGCACAAAATCACTTGTTACGGCGTTGGAATATGACGATAATGGTGACCTGTGGGTCTTGAATGGCTATTCGCTCAATCCGCTTAAATTGTATCATGACAACACCTGGTATTCTTTTGATTGCGGTGGCGTTGCGAAAAATCAGTTTTCCGGAAATATGGTCATCGACTACAACGGGAACAAATGGTTTGCCTTGGATGCGGCAGGGCTTTTTGGGTACAATCACAACAAAACACCAGTGAATGCGGCAGACGACCAAGTGATTAACTTAAATTCGGGAGACTATTCTGGTGCTTTGCCTTCAAATACCGTAACGGCCCTTGCGGTAGATTTTGACAATGAAATTTGGATTGGAACGGACAATGGTTTTGCCATACTTTACAACTCCGATGGAGCTTTCGATGCTGGACCAGGCGATTACAATGCACAACGTGTTAAAATTCCCGTCGAAGGCCTTGTTGAGTATATGCTTGGAACAACCAATATTACCGATATCGAAGTTGACGGAGGCAATAGAAAATGGTTTGGTACAGCCAATTCTGGAGTAATCTTGCTTTCTCCAGATGGTCTGGAAGTAATCAAGCAATTTACTACGGACAATTCACCCTTGATTTCAAACAACATCATTGATTTAGAAATTGATCAGAATACCGGTGAATTGTTTATCATCACGGACAAAGGACTTATATCTTACCGATCTGACGCGTCTTACGAAGATCCAGAATACAGCGATGTTAAGGTGTTTCCAAATCCTGTTCGTCCGGAGTATGATGGCCTCATTACCATACAAGGGATTCGCTACGACTCTGATGTCAAAGTAACAGATGTTGCAGGGAACCTTGTGTACAAAACGACATCAAATGGAGGAACTGCGGTTTGGAACGGAAAAACACTAAGCGGCGATAAAGTAGCGACAGGTGTTTATTTGATTTGGACTTCAATCAATGAAGGTAAAGGTCGACAGGTGGGTAAAGTGTTAGTGGTACGTTGATTGTCCTTTGAAAAATACAGATTTAGCCTTCATTCTTCGTCGGATCAATTACTCCGAAAGTAGCGTTATTCTCACTTGTTTTACGCGAACAAATGGCATTCAAAAATTCATCTTTCAAGGAGCTAAAAAAAAGGCAGAACCAATTTTTCCAATGGCCTTTGGTGAACTAACCTATTACCGTCATCCTTCTTCGGAATTGGGCAAAATGACAGGCATGGATCTGCTGTTCAATCCGACTGGTCTGCGTTTCGATCCATTGCGTTCGGCCGTTGCTTTCTTTGTGGCAGATGTGCTGCAGCAATGCATACAAACAGATGTGGAGGATGAGCCACTGTTTGCTTTTTTAGAGAAAACAGTGCGTGAAATAGATAACACCGAGGATTTAAAACTATTTCCTACGCGGTTTTTGATGGAGTTTTCATTTCACTTGGGCATAGGGCCATCCGAAGAGGAGGAACACGCGTGTTATTTTGATCTTCAGGAAGGGATTTTTAGCAATCATCTGGTGGCTGGACACTTGACGGCCGAAGGAGAGGTTGCGCATTTATTAAAAGCACTGGCTGAAGGGGAACAGGAGGTGGCGGATGCGCTAAGTCATGTGCGAAAAGAGGCCTTTGAAACAATGCTTCAGTTTTACAAAGTGCACATACCAAGATTCAATGTAGAGGCATCATTAGATATAATTCGCGCGCTTTTGTACCAATAAAAAAGCCATCAAGACAATGCCGATGGCTTTAAAGTGCAAGCTGAGAGCTTTAAATTAGTGAAACATTTGGCCACATCAACGACGTGGTTCTTTGATAAAGATAGAAGAAAAATCGAGTGCTTCCATCGAATTTGTATAAAAGTCGCGAACGCGCGCATTGATCATAATCAATACATCATCGGTCAAAATTGGAATGGCGGGGACTTCATCCACGATCAGCTGATCACAGGCAATAAAGAGCGCCTCTCTTTTGATTGGATCGATCTCTCTAGCGGCCTCTTCGAAGAGTGCGTTGAATGGCTCATTGCGGAAATGAAACTCATTTTCAATCTTTTTGTTCGATCGCAATTTTCCACTGTAAAATAGCCCAAGGAAGTTGTCGGCATCTGGATAATCGGCCACCCAACCAGAACGCCAAATTTTTGCCTTGCCGGATGAAATCGCTTTTTCCCATTCCTTATAGGTACATAGGCGAATGCGCAAAGTTATTCCCAATGTGTTCTTTAATTCAGCGACTATGCCTTGGCACATTTTATCTTGAGCTGAACCTTTTTTGGCATTGACATATAAGTCCAAGCTTGGAAATTTTTTCGTTTTCGAATAGCCCGCTTGAGCCATTAATGCCCTTGCCTGCGCTGGATTGAAGGGTTGGCGATTGATCCGATCTGTATGAAAACTTGGAATTTCTGGAACAAATCCATTTTGTGCAGCCCATCCTTCTCCCGACAACCAGGTATCGACGATGCGTTTGCGGTCGAGCACGAGGTTAAACGCACGGCGAACCCGAACATCTCGAAACTCCTTGCTGCTGCAATCGAAAGACAGGAAACTGATTTTCATACCAGGATGAGATTCAACACGATGTGTGACATTTTTCCCTGCTTGTGCTTCCTGGAGCGAACCTAAGATGTTTTGAATTTCATCCACGGGAATCTCCAACACCAGGTCTATTTCTTTATTTCTGAAGGCCATGATTTCACTGCGCTTGGTTTGCGCATAGGTCATGACCACTTGGTCTAAGAAAGGCAGTTTATTGCCGAGGTCATCCGTGCGCCAATAATGGGGGTTGCGCTTTAATAAGATCTGCTCTGGGGACATCGATTCCAACATAAATGGCCCTGTACCCACCGGATGTTTTGCGATGTCGCCCTTATAGTCTTCGAATGCTTCGCGCGGAAAAATACCAAGGGTGGTGTTCGTTAAAATTTTATCGAAGCTGCGAAATGATTCCTTCAATCGGATTTCTAGGGTGTAACGATCAAGCACACGAATTCCGGGAATACCCTTTAAGATATGCTTGTCATTTGTTTTGCGGTAGAACACATCTCCACCAATAATATGTGTCACCAAAATATCGGTCATGTCGTTGTGAAGGGATGGAGAACAGGCCATTTCTAGCGAATATTTGATGTCTTCGGCATTCAGAAATCGCGCCTTGCCATCAAAACAGTCGTCCTGGTGAAATTGAACACCTTTTCGAATTTTAAAGGTAAAGCAAGTCGCATCTTCATTGACTTGATACGAGGAGGCAAGGCAAGGTTTTACTTCAAGTGTTTTGGGATCTAGTCGAAGTAAAGTTTCAAAAATCTGTGCATTCAATCGTTGCGCATAAACGTCATTTGACGCTAGAGGAAAAAGTTTCTGTACCTTTTCTGAGGACATGAAACGAAATGTTCCCCCGTAAAATTTTCCCCCAACACCTTCTTTTTGCGGCGTATCGGCATTATTTCCACACGAAGACAGTAAGGTAAAAACGAAAAGCAGGATGTAAAACGGAAGTACACGCATGTGACGCAGCGGATTGGTACTTGACAAAGATAGCCGTTCCACGGTATTATCCAAATGCTTAATAGCCAAGCTTCACTCGGGCGCGGCGGATCACACTTTGGGCTACAATTCGCGCTTTTTCAGCTCCTTTTTCCAAGGCGGTGTCGATGAGTGCTTTGTTATTCATCAAGTGTTCGTACGTGCTGCGTTCCTGCTCAAAGCGATGCATGATCAACTCGAACAAGGCCTGCTTGGCATGTCCATACCCAAAACCGCCAGCGAGGTATTTTTCACGCATGGCCTGGCGATCTTCCTCATTCGCAAGAAGCGCGTAAAGTGCAAATACATTGCATGTTTCAGGGTCCTTCGGATCTTCGAGTTCTTTGCTGTCTGTCACAATACCCATCACTTGTTTGCGGAGTTGTTTTTCGGGCAAGAAGATATTGATGTAATTGTCACGCGACTTACTCATTTTTTGTCCATCAGTGCCGGGCACATACATGGTTTGCTCTTCGATGCGCGCCTCTGGCAACACAAAAGTTTCGCCCATCTGGTGATTGAATCGTGCGGCAACATCACGCGTCATTTCGATGTGCTGCAACTGATCTTTCCCAACGGGCACCAATTCGGCATCGTACAAAAGGATGTCTGCAGCCATAAGCATGGGGTAACTAAACAATCCCGCGTTGACATCTTCCAAACGGTCGGACTTGTCCTTGAAGGAGTGTGCAAGGGTCAATCGCTGGTACGGAAAAAAGCAGCTTAAATACCACGAAAGTTCCGCCGTTTCTGGCACATCAGATTGACGGTAAAACACCGTTCGTTCCGTATCCAATCCACAGGCAAGCCAAGTAGCCGCAACGCTGTAGGTATTTTCCCGCAAGACCTCTCCATCCTTGATTTGTGTCAATGAGTGCATGTCTGCAATGAACAAAAAGGAGTCATTTCCGGGAGTGTTGGTCATGTGAATTGCAGGGAGAATTGCCCCCAAGATATTGCCTAAGTGGGGTGTTCCGGTGCTTTGTACGCCAGTGAGGATCCGTGCCATGTTTTTTTCTTTGAGCGAAATTAACTATTTTCGGAACAATTCCACGGCGAATGGGCGTGGCAACACTCAAAATGAGAATACTCAGCGGAATTTTATCACTTTTATGGAAATGCTACATCGGCATCGTGTTTTGCGTGCTGGCGCTGGTACTTTATCCCTTCTTTTTCATTGTTTTATTAAACCCAAAATGGAAAAAAAGCAGCTTTCGGTTGTTTGTCTGTTGGAGCTGGTTGATGCGCATTTTTTGTTTTTATCCTGTTAAAAAGGTAAATGTTGCACCACTTCCGAACGGCCCTTATGTCATTGTCGCCAATCATTCATCCTACCTCGATATCTTTTTAATGCATTCAATTCTTCCTAAACACCCTTTTTTATTTTTAGGGAAAAGTGAGATTTTGAATTACCCCATCATTAAAACCTATTTTAAAGGACTAAATATACCCGTTCATCGCAGCAACAAAATGAAATCTGGACGATCGTTTGTCTTGGCAAAAAGAGCTGTTGAAGAAGGTTGGTCGATAGTGATTTTTCCTGAGGGCACAATTCCTGACGATGATTGTCCAAAAATGATTCCCTTCAAGGAAGGCGCTTTTAAGTTGGCAAAATCGCTCAACATTCCCATAGTACCCCTGGCCTTTACGAACAATTACCGCCTATTTTCTGATCCAACAAACATCCTTGGTCCCGCTCATCCAGGTGTCTCTCGGGTACACATACTTCCATCTATTGGGGTGGAGGAAATGGCTGTATTGACCGTAAAGGAACTGACCGAATTGTGTTATCAGCGCATCAACGCACCGTTGGTAGAGGAATGTCCATGGTTGAAAACTGAGGAGAGTTGATTCAATTCTCATCGCTGTTGTGTATATTTGCTTCATGAAAATTACGGAAGAAATCATAGATCACATCGCCCATTTGTCCCGTCTAGAATTTGAAGGGGAGGACAAAAAAGTGATTATTCAAGATCTCGAACGCATCGTTGGCATGATGGATACGCTGCAGCAAATCCCTACCGATGATGTTCAACCATTGATTTTCATGACCGAAGAATTCAATGCACTGCGCGAGGATACTGCCGAAGTGAGTCTGACGCAACACGAAGTATTGAAAAATGCCCCAAAGAAAGATTCAGACTACTTTAGAATTCCGAAAGTACTGGATAAGTAGCTGAAGGAGTTACGAGTTGTGAGTTACGAGTTACGAGTTACAAGTTACGAGTTGCGAGTTACAAGTTACGAGTTGCGAGTTGCGAGTTGAAATTCAAAATTTGATCCTGACGGAATTTGATGCCGAAAGCAATTCAGCGTATGATTTAATTCTGTTAAGCGCTTTGTCCCTTAGTCTTGACATCTTAAAATCTTAAACTCTTGACATCTATTTAACAAGCTTTATTCTCAATAATAGGTCTTAAGGCCTGGAATAGCGTGGCTTCCTCCCAAGGTTTACTGATAAAATGTGTCAGTAGCTGATCATTTTGCAAATCATTCACTTGGCTTGAATTTGCTTGACCAGAAAGCATAATGCACTCCAAGCTTGGGTATTTTTCTTTGATGGCGCGAATAAGCTGTGCGCCGTTCATTTCTGGCATTTGATAGTCCACGATGATGAAAATGACATCTAAGGGAATACTAATTAATTCATCAAGCCCTTCTAGTGCCAATTTAGGATCAGTGAAATATTCGAGTAAGGTACATTTCACATCAATAATTTTTTCCAGTTGGAAACTGAGCATTTGCAAGATGTGTGAATCGTCGTCAACACAGATGACCGCGTAGCGTAGTTTATCCATAGCTTATTTCTTAAAAGTAATAGTGAATGTAGTTAATAATTCGTTGGAATCTAAAGAGATGGATGCGTCGTGCTCGTCGAGAATGTTTTTCACAATATTCAATCCTAAGCCCGTTCCATTTTTTGCGGATTTTGTTGTATAAAATTTTTCAAAGATTCTTGCCTGAATCTCCTTCGAAATCATTGGGCCATTGTTTTCCAAGTGTATGGATATTGTTTTGCTGGTTTCGGTGGAATAGACGTGGAGCAAACCTCTGCTTTCCCTGTCCTCCATGGATTCTAAGCCATTTTTGATAATGTTTGACCACAACTGAAACAATTTAATGTCGTGTGCATGGATAGTCAACTTCCGATCTACCTCAAACTGCAATTCAGTATTTCGGCGAATTTCGTAATCAAAGACACTCAATACCGTCGATATGTTTTGGTATAAGTTAACTGGACCTTTGGTGCCGTGTTGGTGGTCCTTTATGAAGGTTCTAAGGCCTTGAATCACTTTTGTTGCCCGTTCATTGGAAATGGAAATGGCATTGATGAAATTGCGAATCATGGACGTGTGGTAAATCAAATTGATGAAATGTGTTGAATTTTCACTTTCAATAATTCGATGGATCAGCGCTGGTTCATCCACGGAAATCCGCGCTTTCACAAGTCCTTCAGCAATTTCAAGTTGTTTATCATCGTTCAAAGTGGGGTACATTTCACTCAGGAAGTTGAGCGCTGCACTTACCTCACGCCGTTGTTGCATTCCACCAATGAAAAGCTCTACTTCTTTGGTGGCTGCCCGTGACCACGCAAAGTGGATTTGTTCAGCTGAACAAAATTCGATGGTGTCATTGAACAAGCGCTCAAAGGTGTATTGTATGCTCTCTGCACCACTTTTTATGGCGCCCAGTGGGGTGTTTAAGTCATGTGCTATGCCACTGGCAATCTCTCCTAGAGTTACTAGCTTTTCTTGGTCTGTAATTGATTTCGCCAGTTCTAGGTTCTTTTTTGTCTCTTCAATGACCCGTGTTTCAAGCTCGCTATTGATGATTTCGATTTGCTTTTTGGCGGTCTCAATTTGTTGAATGTACTCCGTACGGCCTTTCACATTCACCAACATCTGTGCATACAGTTGTAGCAGCAGCTGTTCATCTTCGGTAAATCGACGGATCGAACGGACGGAATCAAAACCAACAAATCCTAGGCACTTGTCATTGTCCATCAAAGGTAGGGTCAACAAACTTTGGATGTCTTGCACTTCGATCAGTTCCCTGAATTTTCCTTCTGGAAGCTCTTTGACATTGGGCACAATGATCGGTTTCCCTTCACTATGTGTTTTGATCCAGATGGGCATGTCGCTGAAAGGAATGTTCTGAAGCATGTTCAGCTGTGGTTCGATGCCGTCATTGCACCACTCATAGGTGTTGGAGGAGGTTTGAGCGTCAAAATCGTAATTAAAAATATAGACGCGGTCCACCTTCACATATTGCCCAATTTGCTGCAAGGAATCATTGATGGCATTTTGGATTTGGTTTACAGGTAAGTTGATGTATTTGGAAGAAATTTCCATCAAGAGGTTTTGGAATAACGACTTGGCGTTAAGCGCCTTTTCAGCAAATAACTTTTCTTCCATTTCGTGCTGAAGGTTCAGCTCTGCTTGTTTCTGTTCGGTGATGTCAATGAGTGTGCCTTCTAAAAACTCCTCGCCCGTTGGTGCAATCCGGTAACTGATATTAATCAAAAGCCATAAATCGTTGCCATAGCGATCGACATTCAACAGGACATAGTTTCGTAAGCTGCCCTCTTTTTTCAACAAGGAGATAAACTCATTACGGGTCGTTTCACTTTTGAAAAATGAGGTTGAGCGCACATTCTTCAGTTCTTCCACGGAATCAAATCCATGAATTTTTGCATAGGCAGGGTTGATGTCATAAATCTGACCGTTCATTCCTGTGCGGAATACGCCAGCCATGTTGTTTTCAAACAACAATCGGTAACGTTCCTCAGCCAATACCTTGTCGGTGACATCTACACCATAGCCAATTAAGAAGCGAATGTCTCCTTTCTCATCGTACACGGGACCCATTTTACGGCGAACAATATTTCGGCTTCCGTCGGGCAATTTGAAGTCATCTTCCCAAACAACGAATTCCCCCCCTTCAATAATTTGATTGTACAAATCTCGTCGTTGAATGGCGATATCGTCCGGAATCCCTTTCAGTTTGCAGTAGTCAAAGTCATCCTTCCCAATCATATAAGCCCTGATTTCGGGGTTCTTGATGCCTTGAGGATTGATGAATAAATATTTATGGTCTGTGTCGAATACAGCAATATCTGAAGGGATATTGTTCAACACATGTTCGTAGAAGTTCTTTTGTTCCTCTAATTTTTTCGTCAGTCCAATAAGCTCCTTTTCGGTAGACTGTACCATTTCAATGAAGCTGGTAATTTCATTGGCATAGAGATTCACGTACTCATATTCCTCTACATAACGCAGTGTGACAGAGTAATGACGAGCATTCCGATGGAACATTTTCAAACGGCTTCTGTCTTTTTTCTCAATCAAGAGTTGAATCAGCCCATTGAGTTCGTCGTCATGAATGCGGTTTTCGTTGACGGAGAAATCATGCAAAAAGTGTTTTTTAGCCGACTCATTGAAGAATAAAATATCCCCGTTTGTAGTCAATCGCAAAACAGGATGTGGGTTCTCCATGGGGAAGCGCGATAGAATATCGATGTCTTTTTTAGCAGCTTCGAGTTTTTTATTCTTCACAATCATCCGATCCATGAGTTCACGCGATTCATTCAAGGAACGTTCACTGGTATTTTGGAGGAAAAGGAATTCAGCAATATAATCGTGCTGGGCAAAATCGTTGATGTTCAAATGGTAGTTGTCCAACGGAAACTTTACATTGAGCAGCGGCATCGCAGAGATGACCAAGCGATTTCCTATTTCGGAAATGGAGCATTTGTAACGCTGTTTTCCATCCAATGTGTTGAAGAATACCATTCTGTTGCGGCGACTTTTGGCATCTCTGAAGTCACTTAACGGAATATGTCGTTCAAAAAAGAAGAAGGAGTCAAAGGACATTCCTTGTTCGATGGAAGGCACAGATTTTTTAAAGCTGCGGCCAAAATAATCAATCGTTCCAGCATCGTTGACCACCAAATAGAAGGGATTATTGAGTTCGAGGGATTGCAGCATCAAATCATATTTTCCCACTAAATCGTGATTGATTCGCTTTAATTCAATGAGTTTTACGACATTCTTCGCAACAATTTTTAAAGACTTCAATTGTGCCTCATTCAATTCACGGGGCGTGTTGTCCACTACACACAGGGTGCCTAGGGGAAATTCTTCGCTATCGACGAGGGGCACACCTGCGTAGAAAACAAAATTGGCATCACCAGTTACGAAAGGATTGTCTTCAAAACGCTTGTCATTATGGGCATTCGGAACGACCATAATTTCTGAAGGGGCGTTGATGGCATGGGCACAAAATGAGATGTCGCGCGGCGTTTCATTGACAGCGAAACCATGCTTAGATTTAAACCATTGCCTGTGCTCATCGATAAGTGTAATGGCGGCAATCGGTGTTCCGCAAATTTGAGCTGCCAATTCGGTAAGATCATCAAATTCCTCCTCAGAAAGTGTATCCAAAATGTGATAACTTTTTAAAGCTGCGATGCGCCCCGACTCGTTTGATGGAATACCTGGTTGTATCATGCTGCCGTTTCCCAAGTAATTAAAAACACATGACAGTCGTCCGTATTCACCCGTTCTTGAATTTGTTTGATCTGAACTTCGAGTTCAAAGCGCTTCGCCAATCCTTTAATTAACCCTAAAATCATGGGGACCATGCCTTCGCGGTGCGAGCGGTATTCCAGTTCGACACTGTGTTCAGTTTCATTTCGGGTGGAAAATTGTGGGGGCATCAATCCAGGCATGAGGTTGTTGATGCGGTAATGCAACATGTCGAGGTTTTCTAAAAACTCCACAAAGGTATTTCCTGTTAAGGACATTAAATCGCCATACCCTTCATCCGCAGTGTAAAGAATCCAATATTCGCCAAAGGCCTCTAGAATATCGGCTGCGTCCGCCTTGAGAATTTCCGAGGCGTGACGAACCAAGGAATAGGTAAGCGCATCGGGGTAGGGATTCATTCCCACGAAATCCTCGTCATAAAAGTCGGCACGGTGACAAATTTCTTTCCAGATTTTCTCCCCATGGTTGGTGACTACAAGGTCTTTTATCGCTTTATTTACCAGTCCGTACATGTGCGTTTCTTTATTTTTGCCCTAAAGCACTCGAAATTACAATGAAATATTGCTTTAGCCAAACATTCTGCGCAATACACAAGCGATTCCGTATTTTTGTCCCCTCGTCAAGACGTTCATTTATGGAAACAACATAAGTCAAGGAAATGAGTTCGCGCAGTGATCAACCAATGAAACACGATCCGTTTTTGGCCTTGCGGTACCGCGAGTTTAACTTCTTTTTGGCGAATAAGTTTTTCCTCACGATCGGAATTCAAATGCAAAATGTCATCGTTGGATGGCAAGTGTATGAATGGACACACGATGTCATGGCACTTGGTTTAATTGGACTTGCAGAGGCCGTTCCGTTCATTGTTACCTCGCTCTTTTCGGGGCATGTCGCGGACACATTCAACCGAAAAAAAATCATCTTGCTGTTCACTGGGTTGTTTGCTCTCATGACTGCCGGACTGCTTTTTTTGTCCCTACATGGACAGGTTGTGTTTCAAACGTATGGCACCCTCCCCATTTATGTGGCCGTTTGCATCGTAGGTGTAATTCGTGGCTTCTTGTCGGCGGCTTTCCCTTCTATTCTTTCGCAAATTGTACCACGGAAGGCCTATGGAAATGCCGCTACTTGGAACAGCTCTGTGTGGCATATCGCTGCGGTGGTGGGTCCGGCTTTTGCGGGCTTGCTGATTGCTTTGGGTTACTCAACAGCGTATTTCATTGATTTATTTTTCATTGTTCTGTCCTTTGTGGCTTTCTTGTTTATCGCGAATCGTCCCCTAGAGGCAAAAACAAAAACCGAGACAATGTACGAAAGCATTCGTGCAGGAATCCGGTTTGTCTTTAGTCATCAATTGATACTTGGCGCGCTTTCGTTGGATTTGTTTGCTGTGCTTTTCGGAGGTGCGGTGGCTTTATTGCCTGCATTTTCGGATAAAATACTTCACATGGGTTCGGTCGAATTGGGGTTTCTTCGCGCGGCACCAGCCATGGGAGCTACCCTTATGGCCTTGATCATTGCCTATCGTCCGGTTGGAAAAAAGGCAGGCAGGTCCTTGTTCATTTCTGTTGCGGCCTTTGGGGTAGCCACCGTACTTTTTGGATTGTCCGAATCGTTTTGGGCGGCATTCTTCTGTTTGCTGCTAACAGGCGCATTTGACAATGTGAGTGTGGTGATTCGTCACACCATTTTGCAGCTTTCCACACCCGACACCATGCGGGGGAGAGTGTCGGCTGTGAATGGCATTTTTATCGGTTCATCCAACGAAATTGGCGCGTTTGAATCGGGTGCAACGGCCGATGTTATGGGAATTCGTCGGGCAATTGTTTTTGGGGGAATCATGACCGTACTCGTCGTAGCAACCACGGCACGGATGGCGCCGAAACTGCGAAAATTGGACATGAAAGATTTGGAGGAACCTATAGCGTAACAGTGACAACATCCGTATCAAGTCGACAAGGATATTCGCGTAAACTTGCTGTCGCAGGTGGATTTTTCACCTTCCCTTCCAAGGTAAATGAACTGCCGTGGGCGTTGCAGAAAAAACCAGTTCGGGTCGCTACCAGTGGATTTGCCTGATGTGAACACTGCATTTCGAAGGCCCTAAAGCGATCCTCTGCAAGTTGAACAACAGCAATGTCAAATTCAGAAGAGGCATTTCGAATGAGCACAAGCTTGTTTTCAACCGTGAATAGCTTTCGAGCAACCTGAATGTCACCAGACTTTACATCCGTTTTAATTGACATCAATGGAGCACAACTTTGCACCGCAGGAACAATCGCCCCCAAGGTCAGCAGCGCCGCACAGGTCCCACAGGCTTTCTTCAGAAAAATTCTGCGCTCTAAGTCCATTGCGTTTTTATAGTTACGAGTTACGAATTAATTTTATTGCAAATGGGAAATTCATGTTTACTTCTCTATTATTTAAAGTTACAATTTTTGGATTCTGATCAAAATTTGATTTGAATTTCAAATACTGATGAGCTAAATCATTCGCACCATTTATAGATAATACGCTTTGATTATTTTGGTTATCATGCCATTCCAGAGATGTTTTTAGCAATGAATAAGTATAATCGCCTCCTAATTCTGTATCATTACTTATTTCACCAACACAGCAAGAATAAGCTATAGAAATACCATCTGTACTTTCAGAAATTATTTGCATGTATTTTTCACTAGAATTTGGTTGATTTAAAGTTGATTTAAAGGATAAATATTCAGGGCCTGAGAAACTTGAGTATTCTTCAACTAAGGATTTTCGGCAAGTATCAATAATTATTAGTGCTTTAGGTGCTTTTATAATCGAAATTAGTTGAGAAACAGAAAGTGATTCGGAGTCGTTTATTGCAATATTCGTTTCTTTTAAATCTTGATGACCATGGCCGGAAAAATATACAAGTAAGAAATCAGTATACGTACTTTGGAATAATTCAATCAAATTTTCAGATGGGCATTTAAACAGTCCTGCAATTTCATTATCCTCCCAAGAACCACCAATAGGTGATTTTAAAAAACTTACAAAGTGATGTAAATCTGTGTCTACGCCCTTTAAATACTGCTTAGTATTTTTTGGTCCTGGTGAACCTATCATTATGGCTTTTCTTGTCATATTTTAATTGCCTTTAACTAAAAACTATACCCTAGCCCAAGGTTAATAAAATTCTTTTGCTTCATCACCGGAGTGTTTGAAATTGGGGTTGAATTACTCATCATTAACGTGTAGTCAAATTTAACGATTACACCGGCAACAGGTTGAAAGTTTATCCCAGCAACAAGGTAGCGACGGGTTAATGAAGGATCGAGAACGCCATTTGTCGGAAGTTTTAAGTTGAGGTCCATGTATTCGTAACGGGCATATCCTTGCCAAATTTTTGCGCCCTTTGTAGTGTGCTTATACCCCGCTTCGAAGTATCCTCCAACATATTGTTCTGGGGTGTTTGTGCCATAGGCAGCATTTAATTTTGCTGCATCACGGATGGTGACAAAACAGCCAAGGGCCTTAAAAAATAGGTGCTTTCCACTGTATTGAACATTGGCTTCGTACAGTCCGACAGGAGTTCCAAAAAGTCCTGTGTTCAATCCCAAGGTGTCCGCCGATGTTCTAGAAATGCCCAATGATCCCCCATAATAGGCGGAGATTTGTGTCCTGAAGTTTTTGAAATAATGCAAAAGCGCTCCTGTCACAGCTATCGAATTCGCGTTGGCATCTCGTCCTTCAAAGCGTCCCTCTCGAATTCCTGTTCCACTTTCAAAACTGGGTGAATTCAATCCATTCACAAGCGCACAACTGTAATTCAATCCCGCAATGCGCTGACTGCTGCCGTAATAGCCAACGCCAAGTTCGCGCCATGTCGCAGGAATGACATATTTTTCAACGAATGGGCGATTGTTGCTGCTAAAAGTCGTAGGAAGGTGGTTCTCATTGATGATCCCAATGCGCGGAATAAAAAGTCCTGCCGTGATGTAATTGCTGCGGTTGATGTTGAATTTTAAAAAGGCCTGTTCGAAGGAAATTTCTCCACTCGCTGATCCCCCAACAATCTTTGCGTCCTCAATTTCTAACTCTGAGAAAAACGAAATTTTCTTACTGAACTTATGCCCAACGAAAAGTACGACACGGTCCAGGTTGATGTTGGCCGCTTTATCTGTGAGGTTGTTCGTGTAATTCACATTGCCATAACCCGAAAGCACAGTAGCCGTATTGGACGCGATTATTCCTGCGGCAAGGGAATCTTCTTTTGTCAATACTTGGGCGTTCGTCATGTCCACAGCAAAAAATAGCGCACACAAAGCCATTGATTTGATATATGTCGTTTTCATAAGTCGAATAATTTTCGACAAATTTAGAATCAATCTAAATAAGCGACCATACCATAAAAAAGGTATTTGTGCATTTAGGGCATACTTTGACTAACTTCGCAGGGAATGAAATTTACAGAACTCTCCCTCAACACCCAGATTCTCGAGGCAATCGACCACATGGGATTTGTCAATGCCACACCTATTCAGGAATTGGCAATACCGAAAATCCTTGAAAACAAGGACTTAATTGCTTGTGCGCAAACAGGAACAGGAAAAACGGCGGCATTTATTTTGCCCATTTTGGATAAGATTACGGGCAAGGAAGACACTTCCATCAATACCTTGATCATTGTGCCAACGCGCGAGTTGGCGATTCAAATCGAGCAAGAAATTCAGGGCTTGGCCTATTTTGTTTCGGTGGGATCTAAAACCATTTACGGTGGTGGAAGCGGAAAGGACTGGGATTCGCAACGCGAGGCCTTGGAAGAAGGTACCGACATCATTGTGGCTACACCTGGAAAATTGCTTTCGCACATCGCACAGGGGTATGTTGACTTTTCGAAACTAAAGCACCTGGTGTTGGATGAGGC
>CANGIC010000026.1 GCA_947453795.1 Flavobacteriales bacterium | reverse complement strand
TAATTATCCGGAAACTTGGAACAAGTACCACAATGAGATTTCCTTGCCTGTTTATTATGCCTTGACGGATGAGCAGGTGAAGACGGTGGTAGATGCTGTGAAGAAGGCGGTGGGTGAAGTTATGAGTTACGAGTTATGAGTTATGAGTTATGAGTTACGAGTTATGAGTTACGAGTTACGAGTTACGAGTTATGAGTTACGAGTTTGAAATAACCACAGTAAATCAAGCATTTTGAAACGTCTCTTCGACATCCTAGTAAGTATTCTAGTGCTCTTGGTATTTCTACCAATTGGGGTTGTCATAACCCTATGGATTGCATTTGAATCAAGAGGCGGGGTGTTTTACCGTCAGGAGCGCATCGGTAAAGATGGAGTACCATTCAAGATGTTGAAGTTCCGGTCGATGAAGAAACATGCTGACCGTGAAGGAACGCTTACGGTGGGTATGCGCGATCCACGGATTACGCGTTCAGGGTATTTCATTCGCAAATACAAACTCGATGAATTTCCACAGTTCATCAATGTGCTCAAGGGAGACATGAGTATCGTTGGGCCTCGACCTGAGGTGCACGAATTTGTGGCCTTATATTCAACAGATCAGCGCCGAATTTTGTCCGTGCGGCCGGGAATTACCGATTACGCTTCGTTAGAGTTCTTCCGCGAAAATGAGTTGTTGGGAAATTCAACGGATCCGAAGAAAACCTATGTGGAAGAAATTATGCCAGCAAAAATTGAGTTAAACATGCGGTGCATCGAGCATCCAGGATTGGCTCAAGACATCAAAATCATGTGGCGCACCTTTGTGAAGATGCTTCCCTTCGCTAAGCACTGATTAGAAATGCCAATCCGCAGCCAATGAAAATGGAAACCAATTTCAACAGATTGAATTTGTGATTCTCACTGGTTTCGAAAATAATGGTTGTGGAAATGTGCAAGAACATTCCGACAACAACAGCTAAAATGATATGGTAGTCAAGTCCTTGTAAAATATCGACACCACACATGCCCAGAAGTACGCCGAGGGGTGTCATGATTCCAAAGGCCATGAGTACCATCCAACTTTGAATTTTCTTCAATTTGGTGTTGATCAATAAGGTCATTAAAGCGATGGCAACAGGAAGCTGATGAAATAAAATACCGAGAAAAAGGGAGTTCCCATGGTCGTGATTGTGACCAGATTCTACCACATTACCAATCAGCTGATTCCCCAATGGGATGCCTTCAAGTACGGAATGGACAGATAGCGAAATGAACAAGCCCCAAGGCATCTTTTGTCCTGCATGAACGTGAACGTGCCCATGCTCAATACCCCCAGAGAAGAACTCAAGCAGTAACTGCACTAAAAAACCAAGTAAAATAAACAGCCCGATGGACGAGTCTGCATCGTGGTAAAGGTCCGGGATGAAGTGAGTGAAAGCAATTGAAAGCAGAAACCCACCACTAAAAGCCAGTAATAGCTTGATGATTTGTGCTTTGTTTGTCTGGTGTAGATACGTCACAAACACTCCGCCAAGGGCAACGGAACCAATCAAACTACCAAATACTATCCATTCCATGTTAGCGCTTTCTTGCAATCAATATGAGTCGATCAGAGGATGCTGCCGCATAAGGGTTCAAATCAAAGTCACCAAAAGTACGAATTAACTCAAAACTACAGGCCTCGAGTAATGCGCGAAAATCTTGATCTGTGATGGCTTGCACGCGTTCGGTAAAGTGAAAATCTCTTCCTGAATCGTTGAATTGAATGTCTTTGTAGATGTGAGTCCCGTCGTAGCGTCGTGAGATATGAAACGTGGTGTCTTCGACTTCCTTTGTTTCTTCTTTCACTAAGGTGTTGATCACTCGAGTGGCGTTCATGAAGTCAATGACGAGGAGCCCATCTGGTTGGAGCATGTCATGTATGGAGTTCAAGACACGTTTATTGTCATCTGTAGAATCGAAATAACCAAAGCTGGTAAACAAATTCATGACCACATCGAAGTGCTTCTCGGGAATCACTTCGCGCATGTCGTGAACAACAAAAGAAAGTGTTTCATTGGAATGTTGAGCTGCTGCTGCAATGCTGTTTGGCGCTAAATCTGCACCGATGACATTTAAGCCACACGCGTTCAAGGTAATTGAATGACGTCCTTTTCCGCAGGCCAAATCAAGCACATGCTGTCCAGGTGTCAACGCAAGAAAGTCAACCAGATGCTCCACAAAACGTTTGGCTTCTTGGTCATCTCGATTGCTGTAGAGTTTATGATAAAATGGGGAATCGAACCATTCGGCAAACCATTCTTTATTTTCCATGGGACAAAGATACGATTCTGTATTGTGTGGATGTTACTTTTTGGCTGTCCCTTGCTGAGTGACCCACAAATATGTATATTTGTTTCACAAGATTTTTGAAAGTGTCATTATCCAACGTATATCAATTGTATCGCTCCATGGAGGAAGAGAATGTTATTCTCTCTTTCAAAGGAATAATCACAGCAGATTTGCTCACTTCGGTGTTGCACCTTATGGAGGCGAAGATGGAAACGATGGATGAGTCTCCTCGAACGCGCAAGCGTGTATTCAGTATTTTGGTGGAATGCCTTCAGAATATTTACCATCACTTGGACGACAATCCATCAGAAGCGGATTTTGAGGCGCACAACCGTTCAGCGGTCGTGTTGATTTCTAAGGTGAACAACCAATTTCTTATTCGCACAGGGAACTGCATCAATATTCCAAAAATCATGGAATTGAAGGAGCGTTTGGACCTGATCAACTCGATGGACAAAGAGGGCTTACGCGAAATGTACCAAACAAGCTTGAGCGAAGCCGCCATGTCACCAAAAGCAACTGCTGGGTTAGGAATGATTGATATCGCACGGAAATCAGGAAACAAGCTCGATTATGAGTTCTTGGAAATTGACTCAAAAATGGGTTTCTTTTGTCTCAACATTTTAATTGATTGATCCACCATGTCATTGACAACATTACATATTAAACCAACGGCATTTACTCCAGAGGTTAAATTCGACCCGACATCTGGTCAGTTTGAAATTAAAGGTCGTTCGATTCCTGAAAATGCCCCCGAATTTTATAATCCTTTGATCGACTGGGTAAAAAATTATTCATCAAAACCTGCAGCATTTACTTCTGTTGATGTGTATTTCGAATACTTAAATACATCCTCTTCGAAATCCTTGATGCACTTATTCAATGCCTTGGGTGCCGTTTCAGGCAAAGCAGTCAGTATCAATTGGCGGCATAAAAAAGAGGACGAGGCGATGAAAGAAGCCGGTGAAGATTTCAACACCATCGTGAATTTGCCTTTCAACATCGTAGCAACGGACTCCATTTAATTCGTGAAAAAAATAGGCCTTACGGGAGGAATTGGTTCGGGCAAAAGCACCGTAGCACGCATTCTCCTCGCCATGGGATATCCCGTATATTTTTCCGATGACCGCTCAAAACAACTCACACAAACACATCCCGACATCCGAAAAGGTCTAACGGAACTTATCGGTACGCAAATTTACAGAGACAACCGGCTCGACCGCTCGGCATTGGCATTGGCTATTTTTTCTGATGGTGCCTTGCGCGAAAAGGTCAATCAAATCATTCACCCAGTAGTGCGTGCAGATTTCGACCGATGGGTTGAAGAGCAAACACATTCAATCGTTTTTAATGAAGCGGCAATTCTGTTTGAAACGGGCGCAGCTGAACGTTTTGATGCGATGGTTTTGGTTACCGCACCTTTGGAATTGCGCATTCAGCGTGTGATGAAGCGTGACCTATGTTCGCATGAGGAGGTGGTGAGTCGCATCAATCACCAATGGACGGATGCCCAAAAAATGCTGCTGGCGGATGCGGTTATTGTGAATGATGAGGTACAGCCGCTAATCAAGCAGGTTGAACACATGTTGATACGCTTGGCTTAATTGATTTCCTCGTAATCGTCGAAATCGTCCTCCTTCTTTGTGTTTGTTTGATATCCTGCATTTGCCCGTACAAATGGACCACCTGAAAGCAAAAACATAATCCCATTCAACATTTTGAAGAGCATAGTGATTAAAAAGAAAAATCCGATCACCTTAAAGATGAATCCAATGATTGGTGTTTTTTCTATGCTGATGATGCTGTCGTGAAACCAATCACTGATTGGATTGATGGCTAAGTCTTTGAAAAAAATGAATCCGACAAAACAAAGGACAGAAAGTGCGATTACACCGATTTCTACTTTCAGGTTGAAGTTCTTAAACGCCATTGGAAGTCCATTCCCCATCATCCCGAACATTCTCGCTTGCTGCTGATTTGACTGAAGCTTACCGACAAAATACATGGTTAGCACTAAGGCAGCTAAGGCCAACTGGTAATAACTGATTTCTCCATCTTTTAAGTCAAGGCAAAATAGAAAGGTGACGTCCGCAAGAAAGACATATTTAATGCCCTTGATTACGTATTCTTCACTCAGCGTTTTTTGCTTGCTCGCACTGGCAATCACCAAGATGAATTCGAAAATTCCCCAAATAAATCCGTAGATGGCAAACAAAACCCCCATCCGGAAAATAAAATTCAATAATTCCATGGGCACAAATGTCGAAGATTAATCGGAATTATCATAGGGAATAGGTGTTATTTCAGCCATTTGCCTTGGCATTTGAATTCAAGCGACCTCATGTACCTGCAAATCATTATTTTTGGTCGATAAAACTTAGCTATGAAAAACACATTTCTATCTCTTGTACTTTTTGTTTCGTCCGTCTTTTCGCTCTTCGCGGAAGAAGGAATGCTTATCCCTTCGATTATTGCGGCTTTCGAATCAGACATGCAGGCGAAGGGGATGAAATTGACTGCCGAGCAGATTTACAGCGTGAATCATTCCAGCTTGAAGGATGCCATCATTCACTTCAATGGTGGGTGCACCGCTGAATTGGTTTCGGCACAAGGATTATTGCTTACGAACCACCATTGTGGTTATTCACAGATTCAATCACATTCCACTTTGGAAAAGGATTATCTGAAAAATGGTTTCTGGGCGAAGAACTTTTCAGAGGAATTGACAAATCCAGGGTTGACGGCGACACGCATGGTGCGTATCGATGATGTCACTGCTGGAGTACTGGAGGGAATTCTACCGAGTACACCACAGAACATTAGAGAAGCGACAATCTCAACCAACATCGATAAACTGGTTCGTCAAGCAACGGCAGGGACACATTATGAGGCGGAGATTAAACCTTTCAACTATGGTAATCACTACTATATCATTGTTAAAGAAGTGTTTAAAGACATTCGCTTGGTAGGAACTCCTCCAAATTCCATCGGAAAATTCGGAGGAGATACCGACAACTGGGTGTGGCCTCGTCATACAGGTGATTTCTCAGTGTTTCGTATTTATGCCAACAAAGAAAATATGCCAGCGGCCTATTCAAAGGACAATGTGCCTTACACACCAATTCATTTTTTGCCGATTTCCTTCAAAGACCGTAAGCCGGGAGACTTTACTATGGTCTATGGCTTTCCGGGTGAGACCGAGCAACATGTGGTTTCTGATTATTTGAAATTCATTATGGATGAGGAACGTCCAGCACGAATAGGAATGCGTGAAAAATCACTGAGTGTGATTGATGCTGCTATGCGTGCTTCGGATGAGGTGAGGATTAAATATTCGGCGAAACAAGCAAGCATCGCCAATGCCTACAAGAAGTGGATTGGACAAGTCGATGGCTTGCGGAGGTTGGATGCGATTTCAATCAAGCTGAAACGTGAAGCTGAATACAACGCGATGGCTGCAACGACAGATGAATGGCAGCAAAAATATGGCGGTGTCATCGGACAGATGAATGCCTTGGTAGCCTACGGAAAAAAATGGGAATTCCAGCAAGCATTGCATTTTGAATACCTGTATTATGGAGCTGAGTATTTTAAGTTGGCCAGAGGCATTGAAGATCTTGTGCGCAATTACCAACGCTATGTGGAAAAAGGGGAATTGAATGCCATGATTGAAAAACTGATCAAAGGTGCAGATGGTTTCTTTAAAAATTATGATGCTACGGTAGATCAGCGCATTTTCGAATTGTTGACTGACGAGTACCGCAAACATTTGGTGACGTATCCGCTTCAATTGCTTGAGGTAGTCAATCAGCAGAATTCAAAGGACTTGGCCATGAAAATTTACACGAAGTCTATTTTTACAGATAAAGCGCGTTTCGTTGCGTTCTTGCAAGGATTTAAAGCATCGTCCTTGAAGAAAATCACGAAAGATCCTGGTTATGTGTATTTCGAGGGGATTTTTAGCGCCTACAGAAACGAAATCATTCCGTATTTTCAGGATTTTGATGCCAAAATGAATGAACTTCTTAAAATCTATGTCGCCGGAAAATATGAGATGTTCCCAAATGCGAAACACTGGGCAGATGCCAACAGTACACTTCGAATAACCTATGGTCAAATTGAAGGTTCTTCACCAGCAGATGGAATGATGTATACGGAACATACCACCTTGGATGGAATCATTGCGAAGTACAATTCGGGCAATCCCGATTTTGAACTCTTGCCGCGCATGTTGGAGCTTCATAAATCCAAAGACTATGGTGATTATGGTCAGGATGGTGAGTTGTGGGTCTGTTTTACAGGTTCAAATCACACAACAGGAGGGAACTCGGGATCTCCGGTGATTGATGCCGAAGGGAATTTAATGGGATTGAATTTCGACCGGACTTGGGAAAGTACGATGTCGGATTATATGTTCGATGCCAACCGTTGTCGTAATGTGGTGGTAGATATTCGCTATGTACTTTGGGTGATGGACAAATATTCGGGCGCAAAGCACTTGGTGGACGAAATGGTCCTTGACCGCAATTAACAAGAATTGATACGGTTCATTTTTATAATTCTGCCAGCAATTCTGCTCTCGCATGAGATCAAAGCACAGCTTGCTACTTCAGAAGATCGCACCTTATTAGAATCCTTTGGCAAAGATTTCCTCTGGGGAACTTCTTGTTCTGCCTATCAAATTGAAGGTGCGTGGAACGAAGGAGGGAAGTCTGAGTCTGTTTGGGATGTGTTTGCGCAGCGTAGCGGGAAGATTTATCAAGATGAGAACGCCAATACATCGGTGGACTTTTACCACCGTTACAAGGAAGATATTCGCCTTCACAAAGAATTGAACTTTAAGGTATTTCGTTTTTCTATTGCATGGTCACGCATATTGCCCAATGGTACGGGACAAGTCAATCAGGAGGGCATCGATTTTTACCACAAAGTCATTGACGAATGCATTGCTCAAGGTGTTGAACCTTGGATTACCTTATACCATTGGGATATCCCACAAGTTCTGGAGGACAAGGGTGGTTGGGCAAATAGAGAAGTTGTAGAGTGGTTTACCGAGTACACACGTGTATTAGCGCGAGAATATGGTTCGAAGGTTAAAAATTGGATGGTCTTCAACGAACCTGCGGCGTTCACTAGTTTAGGATATTTAGTTGGTTATCACGCACCTGGTAAGCGAGGGATTTCAAAATTTATGCGTGCAGCGCATCATACGTGTTTGGCCATGGCAGAGAGTGGTCGTACCATTCGGACTGAAGTGTCAGAAGCGCGAATCGGAACGAATTTCAGTTGTTCCTATGTGGAGTCCTTTGATGGTTTAAAAAAGCACGATAAGGCAGCGCGACGAATGGATGCGCTATTGAACCGTCTATTCATTGAACCAAGTTTAGGCATGGGATATCCAACTGCCGATTTCCCTGGGCTAAAGCGCATTGAAAAATACATTTTACCCGGTGATGCCGAGAAATTGAAGTTCCACTTTGATTTTATCGGACTACAGAACTACTTTCGGGTAGTGGTGAAGCGGAGTTTCATTCCCTTGGTTTGGGGAAATCAAGTCAACGCAGAAAAGCGAGGGGTACCTGTCAACGAGATGGGTTTTGAAATTTATCCAGAAGGGATTTATCAGGTGCTGAAGCAGTTCGACGCATATCCCGGGGTAGACCATTTGATCATCACGGAAAATGGGGTCTGCGTGAAAGACACTGTCGAAAATGGAAAGGTCCATGATCAAGCGCGCATTGATTTCTTTCGGGCCTATTTGGCTCAGGTGTTAAGGGCAAAAAATGAGGGAGTTCCTGTTGAAGGGTATTTTGTGTGGAGCTTGACGGACAATTTCGAATGGAGTGAGGGTTATCGTCCTCGGTTTGGTTTAATTCATGTGGACTATACCACACAAACGCGCACCATCAAAGACTCAGGGTTCTGGTTTCAGGAATTGCTTCAAAAATAAAATGCGACCTTTCGCGCCGCACTTTACTAGTTAATCGCTTTTTCTTAAACGTGCAACGCGCGCGCTTCTGTAGCATCGAGTGCCGCTTCTTTTATTGCTTCTGAGTAAGTTGGGTGTGGGTGACAGATACGCGCCATGTCTTCCGCTGATGCACGGTATTCCATCGCTGTAACGGCTTCCATAATTAAATCTGCGGCACGAGGAGCAATCATGTGGACACCAAGAACTTCATCTGTTTCTTTGTCAGCTAGGATTTTTACCAATCCTGCGGTATCCATACTCGCACGCGCACGACCCAATGCTTTGATTGGGAATGAACCTACCTTGTAGGAAACGCCTGCTGCTTTCAATTCTTCTTCTGTTTTACCTACAGCAGCAACTTCTGGCCATGTGTAAACGACACCTGGAACGAGATTGTAGTTGATGTGTGGTTTTTGTCCTGCAATCTGCTCTGCGACAAATACTCCTTCTTCTTCTGCTTTGTGCGCAAGCATGGCACCACGCACTACATCGCCAATGGCGTAAATGTTTGGAACAGCAGTTTGCAAATGATCGTTGACATCAATTTGTCCACGATTGTTCACCGTCAATCCAGCAGCTTCTAAATTCAATCCTTGAGTAAATGGCTTTCTTCCTACAGCTACAAGACAGTAGTCCGCTTCGAAGGTTACTTCTTCCCCTTTTTTATTGAGTGCAGTCAAAAGAACTGATTTCCCTTTGTTTTCCACTTTTTGAACGCGGTGTTCAAGATTGAATTTGAAACCTTCCTTCTTAAGTACGCGCGTTAATTCTTTCCCCATTGTGCTGTCCATTGTAGGAATAATGGAAGGAGCAAATTCGATCACTTCGATTTCAGTACCGAGACGACCATAGACAGATCCTAGCTCCAATCCGATCACACCTCCACCGATGACCAACATTCGCTTTGGAATTTCAGGCAGGTTTAATGCTTCTGTGGAAGTGATGATGCGCTTTTTATCGGGTTCCATTCCTGGAAAGTAATTCGGCTTAGATCCGGTCGCAATGATGATGTTCTTTGAGCTCAATGATTGTGTTTTACCATCAGCATCGCTAACAACAACCGTATTTTTATCGGCTAGAGCTCCAATTCCTGTGTAGACATCAATTTTGTTTTTGTCCATGAGGTACTTTACACCGGCACACGTTTGACTTACCACTTCATTTTTGCGGTTGATCATCTGTGCGAGGTTGGCTTTGACATCCTTCACCTCAATTCCATGTTCGCCAAAGTTGTGAACGGCATTGTGGTAATGCTCAGAAGAGTCGAGTAGGGCCTTCGAAGGAATACATCCAACATTAAGGCATGTTCCACCCAGTGTTGTATATTTTTCGATGATGGCCGTTTTCAATCCAAGCTGTGCGCAACGAATTGCAGCAACATATCCACCAGGACCCGAACCAATGATTGTAACATCGTATGCACTCATGATTAATTTTTTTACAAAGGTAGAATTCTCAACTGATTGTTTGGGGATATGGGCAATAAAAAAGGGTCTACCGAAGCAGACCCTTTCAAATTATTTTTTGTGTGAATTACATTTTGATGAATTTCACGGTATCGTTTTGTTTTCCAGCAACCAATTTCACAATATAAGTACCACGTGGTAGATCAGAGGCATCGATTTTCAATGTTTGTGATCCAGCAGGCATGTTCTTGTTATTGATGGTTTGAACAAGTATTCCTGAAATATTGTACACCATCACATTTACGTTAGACGATTGGTCCAAGTTGAATGTTAAGGTTGTCATTTCTGTTGTTGGATTCGGATAGGTCTTCAATTTTGTTTTGAAGATTTGGTTTCCATTTCCGTCAGCGTCACCAATTCCTAGGTAAGCAGCAGTACTCCAGATTCCGCGTCCGAATGTTCCGATGTAGATTTCTCCTGGACGACGGTTTCCTTCATCCCAAGTTCTCCATGACTGGCGAACTTCGTAAACTGGTGTTCCTTCGAATCCTGCAGATGCATTTTCCCAAGTGGCACCACCATCTTCTGTTACGAAGACACCGCTTGCAGTACCAACTACAAGAATGTCAGAATCGTCACGGTCGATGATACCATCGTATACCGCCACGTTAGACGGAGTAGTGATGGCAGAAAGTGCAGTGTAGGTAGGTGTTGCAGATGTAGCGTTCAATGAACGACGCGTAACACCACCAAATCCGGAGAAACAAACGATGTCATTTGCATTATTTGGATTCACTGCAATACCTTGGTAGTTTGATGTAGAGATTTGCGTTTTCGTAGTGTAAGTTGGAGGAGTGGCAATCGGTGTTCCTAACCATCCGACCTTAGACTCAAAGTTCGGATCGGAGGTATACGCTGATCCTAGACCATCAATGCGATAAACTCCAACTCCAGCACTTACGTAGCAATGTTCCAAGTTACGAGAGAACTCGATATCGATGTTGTTGAACAATCCACCACCAATGTTGCGTGCGATGTTCACCCACATTTGATCTGCAGCTGCCAAACGCAAAGCATTACGTGTACCCCAAAGTTCACCACCATTCGCGTTTACATAAACAACGAACCATGATTGGTAAGGGTCTTGAATGCGCAAGGTATCCCAAGCTACATTGTACGCTACTGTATCTACACCCAAGCTAACAATTTCGCCAGTTACACTGTTCTGTCCAAAATAATGTGGGTAAGAACCAAGACTTCCAACGACAACGGTATCAGCACCTGTTGGGAATTGAACCAATAAAGAGTCACCAACAACCGGCGGCACACTACCAGAAGCAGAAGCAAACGGTGCCCATGAGAAGTTTCCAAGATATACCGTTTGACCATTGATCGCATTCACAACGCTGATGTCATTCACCGTAAGTGAGCTGCTGTAGAACAAGGTATCATCAAAGGTAATTGGAGCAGTTGACACATAGGTCATACTGTCACCGGTAGATGCACTTGGAATTGAAATAGAAGAACCTGTTGGATAATCTTTCGTTGGGATATAGGTTACTGAATCTTCAGAAGCCAAGTCATAGTATTCCGCCAAAACAAACTCTGTGTGGAAAGGGTGGAATGGACTTCCATCAGTTCCAGCTGGATCGTAAGTGCCAGGAAGCGTAGGTACGAAAGATGTAAATGTTTGTCCTTTGTCACCTGAACGTGAAATTGAGTTGTAATAAACTGAAGAGAACATGATACGTGGATTAAAGAATGAAATCTCACACTCAAATCCATCACCACCACCTACTTCACGGAATTCTTGGAATGTTGAAAGCGTATGGTCATTGTACAATGAACCATTATCCTGTGCACCACCCATAACTGCTCCATCGCGGTCAAATGCAATTCCATAGAATTGAGTGACATTGTACCCTCTGTTTGACGGGAACCAATTTTCACCCATATCGTCTGTGATTCCGATGCCACCATCGTTACCAATGTACAAACGGTTCAAATCATCCCACTTCATTTCGTGGTTGTCGGCGTGTGCATATTTAGGTGTGTAAGGCGGCGTGAACCACAACGTCAACGGCTCGAATCCTCCAGAAGGTGGATTGTTTACGGTCATTTTCCATTGCCAGATGTCGATACCACCAATCAACACACGTTGAGGATCTGTTGGATCTACTGAAATGATGGAGTTGTATGTTCCTTGGTCACGGTAGATATCCAAGTTACTTGGTGTTCCAGAAGCCCCTACAAATTGTGACCATGTTTGACCATTGTCAAGAGAGATGTTCATTCCCTGAAGGTTACCGTTCGTTCGCGTTGCATAAAGGGTGTAAGCACCATTTAATTTCGTTGCAGAAATAGCGTATTCGATGCGGCCAGATCCTGTTGGAACCAATCCTGCACCTGTGCCTGATTTGTCAGCCCAAGTAGAACCTCCGTCATTCGATACCCAAGTTTTGTTGGCGCCGATTGCTGCCACCAACACTTGACCATCTTTTGAGACTTGAATGGTGTTACAAACACCAGATCCAACAGGCACCGCTGTAATTGCAGCATCACCCATTTTCCATTTTTTCAATCCAGAAGTTGTCGCCATCCAAACATAGTTGTCTGTAGTCACATCCGAACATCCGATTTCAGTTGAATTTGAAGTTCCCGGGATCACAGCCCAAGTTTGGCCTTTATCTGTCGAATACCAAACACCGTTACCATTCCCACCTTCTTGGTTAGATCCTGTTGCTACGAACAAAGTTCCATCAGGTGTCATACACATACTAGAAATGTATGGTGAAGCACCTGCGGCAATGTAAGAATCTACTCGAGACCAAGTATCTGCGCGATTGATTGTTTTAAAGAGACCTCCAGAAACCCCTCCAGCAAACACCAAATTGCGGTCAGCACGGTCCACCTGAATAGCACGTGTACGACCACCGATGTTGTCCGGACCTTGTTCCATGAACGAAATGTTCTTGTTGCGCGGTGCTTTCAAGATTTGCTTCATGATCACATCAAGCTTTTCAGCTGAAATACGTTCACCTGTAGCTTCGTCGATGTAGCGAGCTTCCATCCATTTTCTAGCATCTTCTGCCGATTTGGCTTCTAGGGAAGGCAGACCTTTTTTGGCGTAGTCACCTTCATTGTTAAAGATTTTCCAAGGGGAAACAGCAATGATTGCAACGAATGCAATGGCACTTACTGATCCGATTATTATGTTATTGCGCTTCATAGTTCAGCTATAAAATCATAAATATTAGAAATGCGAGCACCAAATTAACAAATATTAATGAATAATTGTTTCAATTGTTTCGCACTTTTTTCAATGTACAAAAATAAGGTATGAATTGTAAGAAGTCAATGCTGCGTCAAATATTATTTTCAAATGACGCTATTTATCTTTTTAAAATAAATGTTTTTCAGCATGGTACGACGAACGCACCAATGGACCACTTTCTACATACCTGAATCCCATTTCAATACCGAGCAAACGGTATTTTTCAAATCGTTCGGGTGTAACAAATTCAGCTATCGGCAAATGTTTTGGGGTGGGCTGAAGGTATTGTCCTAATGTCAATATATCCACTTGAACACTGCGCAAATCTTCCATCGTTTCAATGATTTCTTCATCTGTTTCACCCAAGCCAAGCATGATTCCTGATTTCGTGCGCATACCTCCTTTTTTCAAGCGGAAAAGCACTTCTAAACTTCGGTCATATTTCGCTTGTATTCGCACTTGTTTCGTTAATCTGCGAACGGTTTCGAGGTTGTGTGAGACAATTTCGGGCGCTACGTCAATGATGGCCTGAAGATTTTCCCAATTTCCTGCAAAATCAGGGATTAATGTTTCTAAGGTAGTCCCTGGGGATTGAGTGCGAATGGCGCGAACAGTTTGTGCCCAAATCGTTGATCCACCATCTTTTAAATCATCCCTATCCACAGAAGTAATCACAGCATGCTTTACGCGCATAGTCTTTACACTGTTGGCAACGCGTCCTGGCTCGAAGGGATCGGCCTCTTCTGGCTTGCCCGTATGCACCGCGCAAAAGCCACATGATCGGGTGCAGATGTTGCCAAGAATCATAAAGGTAGCTGTACCTTCCCCCCAGCATTCTCCCATGTTTGGACAATTTCCGCTCTCACAGATGGTGTGTAATTTGTGCTCATCAACCAAGGCACGCACCATGCGGTAATTTTCTCCCGTTGGAAGTTTTACACGCAACCACTTCGGTTTTTTTATCCGAATCTCCGAATTGTCTTTTTGGATGGATTCACTCATTGTATACACTATTAATTCGTCAATCGTTGTATTGAACCATTGTAAACGAACATTTGTTCGCGGTGTCTCGCAGTGGGCGAAAAGACCTATCTTTACAGGGTTGAATAAAATCGACGGACAAAAATACGATTAAAAGCACTTCTGATGGTTACTTCCAAAGTAGAATATCTCGGACATTTGCGCACTGAATGCACTCATCTTGCTTCAGGCACACGCATCATTACGGATGCACCTGTAGACAATCATGGAAAGGGTGAGGCATTTTCACCTACCGATTTGGTGGCGACGGCCTATGCCTCTTGTATGATTACGATTATGGGAATCTACTGTGCTAGTCACGGAATTGATTTTACGCATGCGGAAGCGACAGTGGAAAAAATAATGTCGGCTGCTCCGCGACGCATTCATCAATTGGTCGTGCAGATTGATTTGACAAAGAATGGCTGGGATGATACCACAGCAGAAAAAGTAATTCGCGCTGGAAAGGCGTGTCCGGTTGCTCAAACTTTGGGCGACAATGTAGTAGTAGATATAGAATTTAAATGGTGATGATGGAACAAAGACAACGATTTGAGAGAAGGAAAGATCCTGAGGATGTAATTTATGGAGTGAGATCCGTGATTGAGGCCATTGAAGCCAATCGCGAAATCAACCGAATTCTAATTCTTAAAGGAATGAAAAAGGAGTTGTTCATGGAGCTGAAGGAATCTTTGAAAGGGAAAGATTATCCTTTACAATTTGTTCCGACGGAGAAATTGGACCGCATCACGGCTGGAAATCACCAAGGTGTAATTGCATACGTAGCGCCGATCGAATATGCGGTTATCGAAACGCTTGTGGAAGAAAAGCTTGAAAAAGGGGAGAAGCCGCTCATTTTGGTGCTCGATCGTATTACAGATGTGCGCAACTTTGGTGCCATCGCTCGAACTGCGGAATGTCAGGGTGTAGATGCCATTCTCATCCCTTCAAAAGGTTCTGCTTTGGTGAGCGCTGATGCGGTAAAAACATCGGCGGGTGCCTTGAACCGAATCCCCGTGTGTAAAACAGATGACTTGAAAAACACCTTGTTTTATCTACAACAATGTGGCTTGCGCATCGTGGCGTGTACAGAAAAATCGAAGATTCCATTGTATGAAGTAAATCTCAGAGGTCCTGTGGCGATCATTCTTGGTTCGGAAGAAAATGGGATTACATCCGATTTGTTAAATCTATCGGATATCAAAGCGCGCATTCCATTGCGTGGTGAAATTGCCTCTTTAAATGTGGGTGTAGCCGCTGGTATGATTCTTTACGAAAAGACGCGTCAAGAACTTTACGGGTAGTAAAGTTACCTTACGGCTTAAGGATCCAGGGCAAGATTTCTGGAATTTGATTTAGCTCACGAATCCTCCATTCGCCTACGACCTCTTGGAATTTATGTTCAGGATCGAAATGTATGGTATGCATTCCAACGGCATTGGCTCCAAGTATGTCTACTTCATAATCGTCACCGATCATAACGGAGTGTTCTGCCTTGCATCCTGCCAATCGCATCGCAAAGTGGAAAATGTCTTTGTCCGGTTTATTCTTCCCGATATCTTCTGAGCAAATCAATTCCTGAAAATAGGGCGCTAACCCGCAGTTTTCAATCTTAATGGTTTGTACTTCGCGAAATCCGTTCGTAATCATGTGGAGCTGATATCCTTCAGACTTTAATGATTTCACCGTTTCTAAGGCATGCGGAAACATAGCGGTTTGAAGTGGTGACAATTCCACATATCCATCTGAAAGGCGTTCGATAATGACGGGATCATCAATTCCAAAGGTGGCCAATGCTTTGCGAAACCTTTCACTTCGGAGAACATCTTTCGACATTTTGCCGGCACCATACAATTTCCAAAGGACGGTATTGTGTTCCTTATACTCTTCATGAAAGGTGTGGAAATCCTCAATTTCCAAATGAAGTTTCAGGTCGTGAAATAAGAAATTTAATGCGATTTCAGAATTCTTTTCAAAATCCCAAAGCGTGCGATCTAGATCAAAAAAAAGATGGAAATGATTCACGTTTAAAACAAAAGATAGGCGATGCTCGTCATGACCAATGAGTTAATCGCCATGCCAAGAATGACGAGCGGAAAGGTTTTGTGCAGTTTGCCATAAAACTTGGCAACGACAATACTTCCGATAGGCACGGACAAAAGAAACGGCGCCCAGAAACAAATGCCGTACATGCCCAGTTTATGTTTGATGCGGATGATGAATTTGTTGGTTTTCGAAAACTTCTTTTTCACTGGAATAGCGATCCCTTTGCGCTCCAATTCTTCGTGTTTTTTCACTTTTTGATTGTGGGAGATCTTCATTACCAACTCACTGAAAAAATAAAAAACGGCTGAACCGAAAGTCCCTCCAGCGAAGGCCGCAAGGAAAGTTTCCCAAAAAGGGAGTCCCATGCCATTTCCCGCAAAAGGAGCAAACATGAACTTAACTGTGGCGGTAAAAAAGACGGTCAACAGGGATCCCCAAGCCATAAAACCTTAGTATTTCTCTCCGTAAGCCAAATCACCTGCATCGCCCAATCCCGGGACAATGTATGACTGAGCGGTTAATTCTGCGTCGATGGCACCCACCCAGATGTCGGTTGTGTCTGGAAGATTTTTTCGAACAAATTCTAGGGCGTCGGGTGTCGCAATCGCAGATACGATAATGACGCGTTTTGGTTTACCTTGCTTCAAAAGGGCCTTGTAAACAGCCACCATCGAAGCTCCTGTAGCGAGCATTGGATCGCTAATAATGAGAATGCGGTTGTCAAGATTTGGTGAAGCCAAGTATTCGACATAAATCTCAAAATCTTCTGCGGTAGTATGTTTTCGGTATGCGGAGATAAAGGCACTTTCCGCACCATCGAAATAATTTAGTAATCCTTGGTGCATCGATAAACCTGCGCGCAATATGGTCGCTAAAACGGGCTGTTCTTCGAGAAGCGCTGTTTTTGCAATGCCCAGCGGCGTTTGTACATCGGCATCTTTAAATTTCAATGACTTTGACAATTCATAGGCCATGACCTCCGAAATGCGTTCCATGTTCTTGCGAAAACGCATCGCATCCTTCTGAATTTCTGTGTCACGAATTTCAGCGATAAAGTGATTGAAGATTGAATGCTGGGAGGAAAGTGAATGTACCATCTTTTGGATTGCTTTGCTATAAAAGTACGGATTTTCAAAAACTTTAACCGCCCAAAATTGTTTTAATATGGAGAAAGCATGCCTTCAGTAGAAAGGTGCGCTTTATTTTCGGTAATTTTGCCCAAATGTCTGAGAAAAAAAGTCTGAATTTTTTAGTTTTCA
This sequence comes from Flavobacteriales bacterium, assembly GCA_947453795.1. Taxonomy (GTDB): domain Bacteria; phylum Bacteroidota; class Bacteroidia; order Flavobacteriales_D; family Crocinitomicaceae; genus M0103. The sequence continues at coordinate 2,560 of CANGIC010000026.1, read as the reverse complement.
AACGCTTGTTGGCGAATACGAAGCCCTACAAACGGATTTTGTTTGCTTCCGTGGCATGCACCATTCTTTTGTCATTTCTCGGGCCCTTGCGTCCGTTGTTGATTGGACAAATGGTTGATCGCTTCATGGTGCAGTCGAAACAGCCGGATATGTTGGTCATCTGGACCCTCATGATTATTGGCTTGCTGATCCTTGAATCCTTACTTCAGTTTGCAGGAATGTTTTTTTCAAATCTCCTTGCCCAATCGGTGATTCGAGATTTGCGCACACGAATTTTTGGACATTTGTTGCGTTTTCGCATGCAGTATTTCGACAAAACACCGATTGGATCCTTGGTGACGCGAGTCGTGTCGGATTTGGAAGCGATTACTGAAGTTTTCTCTTCCGGAATATTGGAAATTGCGGGTGACCTTCTCGCCTTAGTGATTGTGCTTTCGTTGATGTTCTGGACCAATTGGCAATTGACCTTAATGACCTTGGTGCCGATTCCTTTTTTGCTCATTGCAACACGCATTTTTGCACGAGCTATGCAAAAGTCGTTTCAGCTCGAACGAACACAAGTCAATAAACTGAACACATTTGTGCAAGAGCATCTGACCGGAATGTCGATCGTGCAATTGTTTAACCGTCAAAAACAAGAATACGCTGTTTTCGAAGAAATCAATAGAGGACACCGTCAAGCACATGTGAATGCTGTTTGGGCAAATTCTATTTTCTTTCCAGTAGTTGAAATGTTGAGTTCCTTGTCCATTGCGTTCTTGATTGTTTGGGGTGCCGTGATGGCAGGCGGGAAATCCCAACAGCAGGTGGAGGGGATGTATGGACAGATTTTCTCCTTTACCTTGTGGATTGGGCAATTGTATCGTCCCATACGCATGTTGGCGGACAAGTTTAATGTGCTTCAACGCGGAACAGTGCGTGCGGAGCGCGTGTTTGAGATTTTGGACATGGATGAATTTGTTCAGGAACAAGGGAAGAATACTACCTGTGCGTTCAATGTACCGATTCGCTTCGAAGGTGTTTCTTTCGCCTATACCGATGAGCAGTATGTGCTGAAGGAGATCAACTTGGAGATCAATCCCGGTTCAACGGTCGCATTTGTCGGCGCAACAGGGTCGGGCAAAACAACCATGGTTAATTTATTGGGACGATTCTACGAATACGAAACGGGAACAATTCATATCGGTAATGTTGAGTTGAGGGACATTGAATTGAATTATTTGCGAAGTAACATCGCTGTGGTGTTGCAGGATGTATTCTTGTTCTCCGACACGATCCACCGCAACATTACCTTGGGTTCACCCGAAATTACGCGTGAACAGGTGGTGCAGGCCGCCAAAGCCGTTGGAGCTGATGAGTTTATTTGTCAACTTCCAGGAGGATATGACTATGTCCTCGGTGAGCGGGGAGGCGTACTTTCTGTTGGACAGCGTCAGTTGATTTCATTTGTTCGTGCTTTTGTGTACAATCCAGAAATTTTGATTTTGGATGAAGCGACATCGAGCGTAGATAATGAATCTGAGGTATTGATTCAAAAAGCAACGGAGGCCTTGACGAAAGGGAGAACCTCAATAGTCATTGCCCATCGTTTATCTACAATCCGCTCGGCAGATTTGATTGTAGTGATGGACAAAGGTAGAATTGTAGAGCAAGGTACGCATACAGCATTGTTGGCCAAAGAAGGATACTACCGCAAGTTGCATGAGATGCAGTTCACGGAAGAAGATACAGAAGAATAGACGATGACGAGATTGAAAATAGGAGGTGTTCCTGAGCATTTCAATTTGCCATGGCGCATGGCCATTGAGAAAGGAAAATTTGCTGAGGTGGGAATAGACGTCCATTGGAGTGATATGAACGGAGGTACGGGTCAGATGATTCGTGGGCTTGAATCTGGTTCCATCGATGTTGCCGTTTTACTCACAGAGGGAATCACGCGCGCCGTACTACAAGGATTGAAAGCACGTATTGTTCAGGTGTATGTGAAAACACCCTTGCAATGGGGGATACATGTTCCGTATCATTCAACAATTCAAGAGGTACACGACATTACCCATCCAACGTTTGCCATATCTCGTGAAGGATCCGGTTCACATTTAATGGCATTTGTATTGGCTGATCGAGAAAATTGGGAGGCCTCTTCGTTGAATTTTAATGTAGTAGGTGATATTTATGGTGGACTTTGGTCCCTTCAACACGATCAAGCCCAAATCTTTCTTTGGGAGAAATACACGACATTCCCTTTTGTGGAGCAGAAGAAATGCAAGCGCGTTGGAGATGTCTTAACGCCTTGGCCTTGTTTTGTGATTGCCGTGCGTGAGGATGTGTTGGAAAAGCATGGAGATCTAGTCGATCAAATGTGTAGGGTGGTCAATACAAGTGCAGAGAAATTGAAAAATGACCCAAATGCCGCTGATGTGTTTTCATGGAGGTATAATATTCCTTTAGAACAAACAAAAATGTGGTTGGCCGATACCGAGTGGAATGACCATGAAGGGATACGAAAAGAAGAGTTGGAAGGTGTCGTAAATACCCTCAAAGACCTTTCGCTAATAACACC
>CANGIC010000025.1 GCA_947453795.1 Flavobacteriales bacterium | reverse complement strand
GCTTAAGGACTTTATCGAACTTCGAATTGTTTAGATTCAATCACGTAATTCGTGGCATCGAGAACCTCAGCCACCCAACTCGTAACTCGTAACTAAACGTTCGGTTTCTTAAAGCTCACCTCGAACAACTTCGGCCATTTCTTCCCCGTCATGTACCACTTCTTCGTCGCTGGGTTGTAGGCAATTCCATTGAGCACATCGCCGTTTCCTCGTCCTTGGCGAACAAGTTCAGTTGCATCGAGTTCAGCAACGACTTTTCCATTGTTTGGATCAATCACCGCCACTTTATTGGTCATCCAAACATTCGCATAAATCAGCCCGTCCACATATTCCAACTCGTTCAATTTGGTCACAGGGCCTTGGTGGGTGTATACTTCAATGGTGCGGGTGATGGCGAATGTTTCAGGATTTCGGAAGGTGATTCGTTCTGATCCGTCGGACATGATGAGTGAGCTACCGTCGTTGCACAAGCCCCAACCCTCACCAGAATAGTTTAGGTCTTTAATCAAGGTCAAATCCGATTGGTTGTACACAAAACACGTTTGCTCCTGCCAGGTGATTTGGTAGATCTTTCCGTTTAAAATGGTGATTCCTTCACCGAAATAATTGCCGTCCAAGCCCATGGATTTCATGATTTTACCGCTGGAAAGGTTGACTTGTGCCAAAATACTTTCCCCTCGGTTTCCTGTTCCTTCGTACAACTGTCCGTTGCTGAATTCCAATCCTTGAGTAAAGCTTGTTACATCATGGGGATACTCCCCTTTGATTTCGGCAATCCAAATCTCTGGTACAACATCCGAAAGAACACGAATGATGCGTTTGTCGGACGACTTGCTTCCATCTTTCAAGGTGGCCACCAACTCGACTTGACGAGCACCTAGACCGTAAAAACCGGCTTTCAGTTGGTAGGTGATTTTCTTTCCTGGCGATGTCCAACGGGCGAATGTGCTATCGTTGTAAATCAACTCCAAGGTTTCCACGTCGGGGTTGTTGACCACGATGTCAATGGCTACTTTTTCATCCCAACTTGTAGCTAGGTTATCTTCAAATGCAAAAGCGGCCGGAAGTTCAGTAGGCGAATCATCCGTGGATGAAGGTGCACACGAACGAAACACCATCGCTCCGAAAAATGCAATCAACAATCCTATGATCAGGTACTTTTTCATGTTAGTGACTTAAAGTTTTTGCCATTTCCTCGGCATCAATGTCTCCATGCGTTGCCGTGTATACGACGTCACCGTTGCGCACCAAAATTGCTTGCGGTGATTGATGAACAATATGGGTGTGCACCGCGAGTTCATTTGACACATCGCGGTGATTGAGTAGATCTATAAAATAAAGATCACAATCTTCTGGTGCCATAGACCAGCGCTGTTCAAGGCGACTAAGTGCCATGATGGAAATGCTACAACGCGTGCTGTGTTTAAAGAAAAGTGCTGGTCGTTCGTTTGACTCCAAGGCATTCTTTAATTCCTCAGTACTTGTGAGCGAAATCCACGGAAGTGATTTTTCCTCGGCAGATGAATTTGAGAACCATCCCATATCTTAAACTCCTGGTGTGAATTGTTTCAAGAAGCGCACATCATTTTCTGAATATAAGCGAAGGTCGCTCACCTTAAATTTCAACTGTGCGATGCGTTCTACCCCCATTCCAAAAGCAAATCCTGTGTAAACTTCGGGGTCAATGCCACATGCTTTCAAGACATTCGGGTCGACCATGCCGCAGCCAAGGATTTCCAACCATCCGGAGTACTTGCAGACATTGCATCCCTCCGCGTTGCAGATGGAACACGACACATCCACCTCAGCACTTGGTTCCGTAAATGGGAAATACGAGGGACGCAAACGGATTTGTGCCTTCTCCCCAAACATTTCCTTTGCAAAATAGAGCAGTGTTTGCTTCAAGTCCGCGAAGGATACATTTTTATCGATATACAATCCTTCCACTTGGTGAAAGAAGCAATGGGCACGCGCTGAAATGGCCTCGTTGCGGTACACACGTCCAGGAGAAATCGTGCGAATTGGCGGCGTACTATTTTCCATCACCCGCACTTGCACTGAACTCGTGTGGGTGCGAAGTGCCATTTCCTTTTCGCCTTTTTCTATAAAAAACGTGTCCTGCATATCACGGGCAGGATGTTCGGGCGGAAAATTCAATGCAGAGAAGTTGTGCCAGTCGTCTTCAATTTCCGGTCCTTCAGAGACAACATATCCGATTCGGGAAAAAATGGAAATAATTTCATTGCGCACCAGCGATAACGGATGATGTGCCCCGATGGCTGATTCTTCAGCCGGACGAGAAAGGTCTATACGTTCAGTGGTTTTTTCTTGCGAAGACAGTTGTTCTTTGAACAATTCGAGTTTAGTTTCTGCTTTGATTTTTAAGTCATTCAGCAGTCGTCCCATCTCTTTTTTCTCCTCATTGGGCACCGATTTCAAGGAGGAAAACAACTCTTTCACTACCCCTTTTGATCCCAAGAAATGAATTCTGAACTCCTCAAGTGTTGCTGTATTCGTAATTGAATACGCCTCGATCTGTCCAGCCAGCTCGTCAATATATTCTTTCATTCGATTGGCTTATTTTTTAAGATTTCGTGCAGCCCTGTAACTTTTAGGCGCCTTTACTTGTTTGAAACAGCGCAACGAAGGTACGAATTAAGGGCTACATTAGTATTGCATATGCTTAAAATTAGTTTATCTTTGGGGCGCATGTGCACACTTAAATGAAAACAAAAGTGAAAAAAGCGATTTTATTTTTTGGGATAATTTTGGTTTCCGTGATGTTCTCCGGATGTAAAAACAACGACCCTTCAGTACTTAAAATATTCGTTCGTTCATCAAGCAACGAATTGGTGAATGGCGCTCAAGTAGTAATTGTTGGAGATATCAATTCAAATCCAGCGACATTGGCTTTTGTAGATACATTGGCGACAAACGCTTCAGGATTCGTTGAGTTCAACATGGACACTTATTTCACCATGGCAGGTGAAGGCAACACAACAGGTTACTTCGACGTCATTGTAAAGAACGGATTGAAAACGGGAACAGAATATGTGCGTTGTCGTTCACACATCACCACAGTGCAAACTGTTTACTTAATGAATTAAAACATATACCTATGCATACATTTACTCGATTTGGTTTAATCACCGCTGTTGCATTCCTTGGCGTATTTTTCTCATCAGGTTGCCGCAAAAAGAAGGACACGATTGCGATTATTTACGTTCGTGATATTGCAAATCAGCTTGTTCCTGGTGCTCAAGTTGTTCTTTATGGTCAATCGACAATCAATCAGCCGGCAAATGTCGTGTTGTACGATACGACACTTACCAACACGGCGGGTGAGGCAAAATTTAACTTCAACGATGTGTACCAACTTGGTCAAGCAGGTGTTGCGGTATTGAACATTGAAGCAAGTTTTGGAGCTGCCATTGGTGAGGGAATCATTAAAGTAGAGCAAGAAGTTACTTCAGAAGAGACTGTGTTTATCCAGTAGTTTTCAGATCACACCATATTGAAAAACCTCGATCCTGTCGGGGTTTTTTAGTTTAGCACGCACACTTCGCCTTCATCCACCAGGGGCTCACCGTGCATTCTTAAGTAGAGCTGAATCAGCGCCACCACATCCTTTTCGCAATAGCGTTTGATCCGATTTAAATCATCTTCCTCAAAATACACGCGTGCCACATCTGCACCTGAGATGTCGTCCTTCGAGGTAGGAATCCCAAAAACATGGCACAATAGTGCTAGTGAGGTGTAGGCCTTGTAATCCCCAAACTTCCACAATTCCATGGTGTCGATGTGTGCAATTTCCCACGGCTTCTTCCCTGCCATATCCAACATGCGCGGCAAAGGCAATCCGTTGATGAGCATGCGCCGACAGATATAGGGGAAATCAAACTCCTTGGCATTGTGGCCACAGAGCAAATAGAAGTCGTCGTCCGCAATGAATTTGGCAAACTTACTCAGCAATGTTTCCTCATCCTCATGGGCAAATGACTTAATGGTGATTTGTCTACCCGTGCGCTGATCTTGAAGATAACCTACTGAGATGCATACAATCTTCCCAAATTCTGCATAAATACCTGCCCGTTCGGCATAAAGTTGTTCGTAGGACTTTTCCTCAGAATGATAGAAACGCGTTTTGGCTTCAAAGAGAGATTGTACATTTTCTTCGAGATCCTGGAATTGATAGGTTTGTGGGACTGTTTCAATGTCGAGGAACAAGATTTTGTCGAGAGTGGTTTTTTCGCGCATATTCGAGTGTTTGGTACTTGAAGATAGGAAAATAATTGGAGAATCGAAGGAAAAAAGGCAATTTTGCTGAAACAGCATGCCCATTATGGTGGAGGACCTCATCAAAATAAGCGGAAACAAAACCGAACAATACAGTGCATTAATGCCTCAAATACAGGCCTTAATGAGCGGAGAATCCGATGCTATTGCGAACATGGCCAACTGCTGTGCGGCATTGCACGAAACCTTTGGATGGCTGTGGGTCGGGTTTTATAGCGTAAAAGGCGATGAACTCGTTCTCGGTCCTTTTCAGGGTCCGGTTGCATGTACACGCATCGCTTTTGGGCGAGGTGTCTGCGGGACGGCGTGGAAAGAAGCCCGTGCCATACTCGTCCCTGACGTAGATCAATTTCCTGGACATATTGCCTGCAGTTCGCGATCCAAAAGTGAAGTGGTGATCCCTGTCCATAAAAATGGAAAGGTAATCGCCATTCTCGATGTGGACAGCGAGACATTGGGGGCTTTCGATGATACAGATGTCACTTTTTTGACTGAACTTTGCGCATGGATTTCCGACTGTTTATAATTTTCGCTCTTTTGCTCAGCTCCTGCGCTCAAGTAGGAACAATTACGGGAGGAGAGAAAGATACCGTCGCACCTAATCCAACACAAACAAGTCCTGAAAATGGTTCGGTTGGATTCAATGAGAAGTCCTTCACGATGGATTTCGACGAGTACATTCAATTGAACAGCCCACTGCAAACCATAAGTATCGTTCCTGGTGGCATCAAACTCGACGCACAACTCAACAAGAAAAAAGTAACCGTTACGCTAGGGGGAGATTTCAAGCCGAACACTACCTATGTGGTTTCATTCAATGGTACGATAAAAGATGTCACCGAGGGCAATGATTCATTGATTCAATATGTATTTTCAACTGGAACCAGTATTGATTCCGCTGAGTTTTGTGTGAATGTCACCGATGCATGGTCCCTTGCGCCAATGGATAAAATTGTTGTTGGATTGTTTACAGACACAAACGAGATTAGTCCTTATTATTTTGCTAAAACAGGCAAGGATGGCATGGCACGCTTTCGCTACCTACGCAATGGCAAATATGTCGTGCGCGCCTTCGAAGATCTGAATGGCGACTTAAACATTCAACCACAAGAACGCTGTGGGTTTTCTTCCGACACCACCGATATACAAGCTGGAAACATTGACACCGTCGCTGTTCGCATGTTCAACCCCACTTCAAAAAGAAAAGTAAATACGTTTAAAACGGCGGGTATCAATCGCTACGTTGTGGGGGCAAATTTTTCGTTGTTGGATGCCACGCTTACGCTGAATGGTTCGCCATTAGAAAACGGCGAACTCTCTCACATCACCGAAGACAGTATTTACATTTACCAAGGATTTTCTGACTTGACAGAAGCAAATTTAGTCGTGCTGAAAGACACCTTTGTGGACACCCTTCGCGCACGCATTACCACGAAAGACAAAGCATTTCCCTTGCGCTTGGAGTCCATTAAAAAAGGAGGGATGTACACCCCTTTGGACACACTCACCTATTCCGTCAATGGTAAAATTTCCGCGCTCGACAGCAGTTTTATCTTCGTGAAAAATTTGGCCGACTCGAGTTTTGTTCCCTTTCAATTGGCCTACCTTGGTATAAATCAATTTACTATTGTTCCATTGACCAAGGTAGAAAAAGGGGTGGTGATCTTTAAAAAGGGAGCCATCAATTGTGGCAGCACCCAGATTATGGATTCTACGGGTTTCACATTTCAATTTGGCGAGAACGAGGACTTTGGGGTGCTAGATGCCGTATTGAGTGACTTTAAAGGACCTTTGATTCTCCAGTTAAAACGAGGAACCGAGCTGATCAGTGAGCGACTTTGCACAGGAGGAACCACCGTGCGTTACAACTACTTAGAACCTGCAGAATATACCTTTGTGTTGATTGAAGACCACAATGGGGATGGTCAGTGGAGCGGAGGAGATGTCAAACTTCGCATTCAACCGGAGCCCGTGTACCGCTTTTCAAAGCCGACAAAAGTGCGGGCAAACTGGGATGTTTCTGTTGAATTACGGCCATAGCTTATGGAAGAGCAGCACGACATCCTGAAGAAATCCTTCAAGCCATGGAAAATTTGGTTGGCTGTTGGATTAGGGTTATTGATCGCGGCGATCATGTTGTTTTCCGGTGTTCGGCAAGTGCAATTTGTAAAGGTTGCTCACCAAACGGGAGATTATGCGTGGCATGACGCCAATAAAAACGGTAAAATCGACATCCACAACCGGCACGAATTCTTTGCTGTACCTCAAGGAGATTACATCAAGCAGCACGCTTCTGACGCTTTAAAGCAGCTCGGATGGACATGGTCCTCGCTCATGTGGATCTTCGTTGCCCTTCTTTTTATGATTGGTCGCGACCTTTTTTACATGATCCGTATTCGCCTCTTAACGCACAAAAAGCTCGGCTGGAAATCTTCGTTTCATGTCATCCTATTGTGGGAGTTTGCCTCAGCACTATCCCCAGGTGTTGTTGGCGGGGCAGCCGTAGCTATGTTCATTTTAAATCGGGAAAAAATCCCCTTGGGACGTTCGACAGCCATCGTTTTCATCACCACGATGATGGACAACTTGTTTTATGTCCTCATGATTCCGCTTGTCTTTCTATTTATCGATAGCACCTCACTCTTTCCGGAAAACACCACCTTTAGTTTAGGGGTTCAATGGGTGTTTTGGATTGGTTTTTCAATTATTCTGATTGCCTGTCTATTTTTATTTTTCGCGGTATTTATTCTGCCCTCATGGTCGGCTTGGTTCCTGAATACACTTTTTAAACTTCCTTTTTTAAAGCGCTGGAAAGAGGGTGCTTCACGCACAGCGGAAGATTTAATCGTTTCATCGAAAGAGCTGCGCAAAGAACCCTTATCCTTTTGGGCGGGTGCCTTTGTTTCTACCTGCTGCAGCTGGATCTGTCGTTACCTCGTCATCAATGCCTTGCTACACGCTTTTTTGAATTTCGGAATAATGGACCACATACTCATCCTAGGAAAACAGTTGGTGCTTTGGATCTTTATGTTGATTAGTCCAACACCTGGCGGAAGTGGAGTTGCTGAATATGCCTTTGGAGAATTGTTGATGCCCTTCGGAATGTCTGCTGCGATGCTGGCTGGAATTGCGGTTTTGTGGCGCTTAATTTCTTATTTCCCCTACCTCTTTATCGGCGCTATTCTTTTGCCGCGCTGGGTAAAAAAAACAGGTCAATCTGCCTTGAAATAAAGCGTGTACACAGTTGTAGACACTACGGCAGCCAAGACATAGATTAGTTCAGGAAGGGTCACTATTAGCGTGAGTCCTAGCACTATTCCAACGGCGCCAATCAACATAAAATACATGCGGAAATGCTGTTGCCAAAAATGGGTAATCGGCGTAGTTCGAAATTTACCCCGCATCAAAAATTCCATACGGTAACGCTGAATGGCGACAAATAAAATAAGTGGAATCAACACATATCCCTGAGCGATTCCCATGTCTTCATAGGACCAAAATGCGAGGGCTTCCTTTTTAAAATCTATACCTGGAACAGCGGCAGCAACAAAAACATGCACCACGAACAGGGTCACTATGAATAAGGCCAAAGAAATAAGCGCTTGCTTTTTCTCATTTTGTTTCTGTCCGTTATACGCTCGAATTTTCCGTGCCGACAACTGTGCAATGATTTCTGTGGCGAACAAATCAAGCAGATAAAAAAGAAGAATGAAATAGATGTTCCAATCCCACAAGAAGAAACCCATGAGTGGAATCGCGGCGTCAGCTGCAGCTTGAATGAACTTCGGATTGACCTTCATGCGCTAGAGCAGGGCTTCGATTCTATCTTTCGAAATTTTCATTTCAGGGTCATACTTGATCGCCCAACGGTAAGCTGCAATCGCCTTAATGCGGTCTCCTTTTTGTTCGTAACAGACACCTAAGTTGTGCCAAGCATTGGCCAAGGTTGGGTTGCTCAAGGTTGCTGAATTGTAATAATAAATGGCGCTGTCAATCTCTTTATAGTCGTATTGCTTGATCACTCCAATTTGATTGAGTGCCTGTGCCTGATAAAACGCAGTGTCCAATTGGACCATTTTCCGGTACAAGCGCAGGGCTTCTTTGGGCTCGTTAAACATTTGCTTCGCGTACGCCAAGGAAAAAATAACTTCCGGATTCTTTGGTTGTAGTTTGACCGCTGTCGTGTAGTATTCCATGCATATCGGGTTGCCTTCCGCTTCATACAGCATTCCGAGCATCATATCCGCTTCATAGAATTTTGGGTCTTCCTGCACGGCGCGTTCGTACGCTGCTTTGGCCTTTTCCAAATAACGAGGGTCCTCTTCCATTTGCGCCAAAAGACGGTAAATGGACCCTTCCAAGGTGTAGGAATCTCTGTATCGCGGGTCGATTTTTTGTGCTTTTCGAATGTACTTAAATGCGCTTTCGAAGTCCATCAGTTGGGCATAGGAAGAAGCAAGTCCAACGAGTACCGTTGCATTTTTTGGTTGTTGTTTTAGCAATACCTTGTAATGTCTTTTGGCAATGGCCTTGTCGTCTTCGGATCGATCTGGGCTATTGTTCAACACATTGGCATACAGCAGACGCGACTCAAACACGGTACTGTCTTTTCCGAATGCTGCCGCAGCATCCTTTAGTGCGCCTTTAAAATCCTGTGTTTTCATGCGTTGAGTTCCCCGTGTCACCAGGGCATCGATCAACAACTTTCGAGATTCCACATTTTTCGGATCGGCGTTGAATTCCTTTTGACGAAAAACCACCAAGCTATCCAAATCTTTAGGGACTTTTGAAGCTTGCTCATTTCCGTTACAGGAAGCAAAAAGAAGGATTGTAATAAAGAATAGTTGTTTCATGGAGCGCACTTGAAATCGACGCGTAAAGTTACGCTAAAATCTGTTGAGTACATTGGCCATTCTGGAGAAGTTAGGTCGTGAAATGTGGGTAGAAAATTTTAGCGTGAATATCAAATTGTCGTACCTTTGGGGCATGAATATTCGTCAGTCCATATTAAGCGCTGTAATCTTCCTCCTCAGCGCTGCCTATTCCTTTTCACAGGGGTGCTCCCAATGCCGTATGATGACCGACCAGGGATCTGGACTAGACGAAGGTTCATTTGGTAACAACATGAACTCGGGCATCCTGTATTTGATGATTATCCCTTATTTGCTGATTCTGTTTTTATTCCGTCACCGCATCATCTCCTTCTTTCGCGGATTGGCCAAGAAATAAAAAAACCCGACGCATCGGGTTTAAAAATCAACTGTACGTAACGACGATTATCGCTTTTTGAATAAGGCGTGGCTCAAGTTGGTGTACGACAATGAGAACTCGATAGAACCACCCTTGTAGGCGCGCACCATCGTTGATACCGTAGCATCGTAAGAAATGCCAAAACGAAACCCGCGGAAATCCACCATAATAGAGGGAATCACGGCGTCATTCAACCGGTAATACGCGCCAAAGCCAAAGTAGGCATCCTGACTGTATCCCGTGATTTTAGTGCCGTCTTGAAAGCGGTATTTGAACATCATTCCAAGGATTGTTTCCAAGTGTGGACCTTGAATGAACTCCAATACACTTGCGTCCAAAGACCAATCTGTACCCGCAAGGTCTGTTGTTACAGCACCGTGAAACACAAACTTGCTGTACATTCGTTCGCCATTCACCGTTGCATACTTCAACACAGGTCTATTCAAGTGGTACCCGGAAACGCCCAACTGAAGTTTGAAGTCATTGTTCCGTGCGAATGTTGATTTTCCACCGTCGTACACATAGTAAATTCCCGAAGAGGCATCAATGTAGCGGAATGATGCAGATGCTGCTTCGCCCGATGCAATTGTTTGATCGAATCCGGCTCCTGCCCATTGAGAGGAAAAACTCAATCGGGAATAATCTGCTGTACGATTGCCAAAGCCGCCTTGAATTCCCGCGGACAGGATGTGACCTGTTTTACCCATTGGCAGAATTCCGCTTAGGGTTAATGCGCCCGTTTGGTTTCCAAAGCGTGAGTCTCCACCAATGTCGTTGTAGAACAACAGGCCAAGTCCCATGTGTGCTTTAGAGTTGTCGCGGTTTTTTCCAAAGTTGGCATCAGCAGCAATGGCGCTCGTCATGAACTGTGTCCCAGCGCCGAGCCATTGATTGCGGTGATTGACTACCACGCGTTCCCATCCGTCATATACACCTGCACATGCAGGGTTTATCAACAAAGGCGTTTGTGCTGTTTGAGAGAAATGTATGTCCTGAGCGGCACTCCAAAGAGGCAGCGCAAAGGCAAAGGCGATTAATCCTCTTTTCATGCTTATCGGATTAATGTGATGTTACCTGAGCGTGTTTCTTCGACACCGGTGACAAACGTCACCTCAAGGATGTACGCATAAACCCCCGCATTGCATGGTTTACCATCGTAGGTTCCATCCCACTTGAAGTGCTTATCGCTTGTTTCAATCATCTTATTTCCCCAACGGTCGTAGATGAAGAGTGTGAAGTTGGCCACATCTTGTCCAACAAGAATTTCTAACGCTTCGTTCATGTCTGGACCATTTCCATTCGGAGAGAATCCTGTTGGAAGAAAGATGCCATTGATGCAATCGATTCCCGCATTGTTTGGATCACATGGATCAAACGGATTACTGCCATTTGCGATTTCATCTGTATCCAATAAGCCATCGCTGTCGCAATCTGTTCCTGAAGTGATGGGCAAAGTAATCGACGCAACAAGGTAGGCACATGGGTCAGTTGTACTTGTTCCGTCAACATTTTCTTGTGCATCAGTCACTCCATCTGCATCGGTATCCACCTGACAACCTGGGAATGTGTTGTTCGGGTCGCACGGATTCAATGGATTTGAGCCATTGGTGACCTCCATCCCGTCCATTATTCCATCGCCATCCGTATCTGGATTCGTAGGATCCGTTCCTAAAGTGCCCTCTTGCGCATTTGTTAGGCCGTCGTTGTCTTGATCACAAGGTCCCGCATTGATGTTCGGAATACAAGGGTCTGTATTTGCAGGATCGGCTTCATCAAATACACCATCACCATCTGTATCTACAATAGAAGATTCTAGCGCATCGATGATTCCATCGCCATCCGTATCAAGTGGGGTTAAAATATTTGGTCCGATTTCTAAACTGTCGTTTTCACCATCTCCGTCCGTATCTGGGTTGTTCACATTCGTGCCAATTACTCCCTCGTCCACATTCAATATACCATCCCCATCGAGGTCTGGATTGTCTACGATGAACACCGCCACAATATTCTCAACACCATTGATATTAATGCTGTTGGTATCTGATGTTATCGCCGCACCAAGTGGGCCTGTTGTATATTCCCAATGGTCGAATACAAACCCTGGATTTGCCTTCGCAATTAAGTTGGTACCGATTCCCCCAAAGTAGCTTGTAGTCCATGGATAGGTCGGTGCCCAAATAGAGTTCACTTTAATTTCACCTGAAAGTGGTGGTGACACATTGAAGGTCACCGCAAAAGGACCAGTAAGCTGGTAGCAATCGATGAGTCCTTGTTGAAGCGCCACACAACGTGCGTTGATGAAGTTTTTTAACTGAAGCACTGAGGCCTGCCAGCCGGGCACGGTTCCTCCCCATTTGGCAATTTGTCCTGGCATCTCGGGGGTTATTTCCAGAATCATACTGTCGAGGAGCTGATTCATATAGGTACAGGAGAAATAGGTGTTGATCAAATCCGCATAACGGGTGATGTAATATTGTTCAACAACGGGGTTTTCGTTAATCAGTTTTTGTAAGATTGCTGTATGGCCCTGTCCTCCTGGGTTTGGAAGACTTTCCACATTACATGGGTCCGCATTGGCGGAAGCATCTGGAATTCCAGTATAATTGATGTAATGACCAAAAGTGGCGTCCATATCCCAAAGAGCATAACGCCATTTTTTGTGCTGACCAGCTGTGTCTGTTCCTCTCCACCATGCTGTATTCCAATTCAACCAGTCTTGACAAACAACATACGAGTTGTACACAAAATAGTCACACATTGACTGCCAATTAAGAAGACTATCTACATAATTGAAATTGGTTGGCACCGACATGTTATTGGCGAGGATATAGCTCGTGAGTGAGTTCCAAGCGGGCAATGCATTTGGGGCGCCGTATTCTTGCCATGTACCGCCCCATGTTTTTAAGTATTGTAGGTGGTATTTATCCTGATTGTCATAGAACTTCGTGTAGTCATGATCATCTGCTTTTTCACGGATTTCATAAACCCCCCAATATTGCCCATTGATGTACAATACACATGGTCTCCACGTTCTTTCTTCTAGCTTCAAATCAGCACGGATAGATAAGGTGTGGACAAAAGCATCGCGGATGTGTGCACCATCCTCAAATGGATAGTTGTCATTCGCCGCCGGCTTAAGGATCAAGCGTTGAAAGTTTGCTCTATTTTTCTCTGGGAAGAGCGTATCTTCAACATCTGCCGCATATCCATATTGATCGCGAACGATGTAATCGAATCCCTTCTGCGCATAGGCCCATGAGTCGTTACCGTGCTTGTTAAAGTCACCCTGACCCTCATCTCTGAATGTCCCATCATCACCAAAGAGTTCAAATGACCCGACCTTCAATCCGTTCTGTTGACCATTGATGATCAAACTCGCAACATCTTGACTACTGATGGAGACAACTGGGGTTGTGTGAGTTACATTGATAAAGTACGTGTTTGTTTCCGTGTATGACGCCTGATTGGTACTGAAAGCAACGGCGCGCAACACTGTTGTTGCGGATATCGTAATCGGACCAGAATAGAGTGTTGAAGTTGTCGTTGGGTTGTTTCCATTGGTGGTATAACGAATCGTGGCCGTTGGATCTGGACAAGTAATCGTTACCGTTTGAGCACCTGTGTAAAACCCTGGTGCGAGACTCATTACAGGTGATGCCGTATAAAAATTAACCGCGCCCGTATTGTTCGCGTTTGGTGTCGGAGTGGTGAACAATTTCCAATCCGGCGCTGCATTTGTCGAACGCCCTACCGAATGGTTGGCTTTTGTCATGTGAATCATTTTAATCGAATCCACAACGCTACCCGCTGCGTTTGATATAATGATCCAGTCTCCCTCTGTTTGCTTTAGGTTGAAATTTGGGTGGTATTCATTCGCAATCACCGTTCCTCTGCTTGAACAAAACACCATTTTGAAGCCGTTCGCATTGATACTGCCACTTGGAATTTGCCATTTCAATAAGTTGTTTGAATTGTCAGAAAGATAGTATCCTGTTAAGTCAACCGCTGCTGCCGATGTGTTGTACAATTCAATCCAGTCTTCACGTTGACCGTAGGAATCCACAGGTCCAGCGACATTGGAACACGAATACTCATTGATAATAATTTGGGAATTTGCTGCAAAAGAGCATATTAAAACGGCGAATACGAGTAAAATTCGTTTCATAAAGTTGTTTTAGGTTTGGTTTTATCATTCGCGTTTTCACGCAAATCATCTCAATATTACGAATATATTAAATGAATTCGTAGCTTTGAGACGCTTAAAACCTATTTTAAGTTGTTTTTTGTCCTTTCATTCTCCTTATAAAATTCGTACAAATGAAACGTATACTTGTTGCTTTTGGATGTGCTGCAGTGTCAATCTTCCTTTTTTCTGCTTGTCAAAAGGTAGAGGGACAGGGTGGATCTTCATCCATTATTGGAAAAATTACTGTGAACAACTACAATGTTGGCGGGTCCATTCTCGAAGGTGTATATCCTGGCTCTGATGAAAAAGTGTACATCTGCTATGGTGAAGGAAATACGATTCCTAGCGATGATGTCAACGCGAGTTATGACGGAACATTTGAGTTCAAATACCTTCAACCGGGGAAATATACAGTTTATGTTTACGAAGATGTTTTGCCACAACCCGCCAATGCAGACAAACAAAAAGCAGTGATTGTCAATGTAGAAATTACCGGAAAGAAAAGCACCGTTGACGCCGGAGAAATCGTGATTAAGAAAAACTAAGTGAAAAGACTTCTTTTTGTTTTTACCTGTCTCTTTGTTTCGTCGGCCGCTTATTCACAGCAATCGATAGGTATGTTGTGGGCAGATGTCGGTGTTAAAGGTCAATTCACAAAGGATCTCGAATACGGTGTGAGTTTCACTTCACGCCTCAGTGCGCCACCAAATCAAACCTTTTTCCCACAGGTTACACTGAAATACAAGGTCACAAAATGGCTCAAACCGTCAATTGATTACCGTGGAATTTATGCCTTGGATAAGTACGGCAACTTTTTGTTTAGCAACAGATTAAATTTCAACACGGAGTTTAAATATGCGAAAAAGCGATTGGATTTGCGCGCACGAGTGCGTTACCAATACTCGTTCAACACCTTGAGTTCTAGCTCGGGTTATGATGCTGAATTTGACCAGGCGGTTCGCTTAAAAACCCAATTTCAGTACGACTTAAATAACAGCTTTCTATCGCCACTTTTGAGCTTTGAGCTTTTCTACAATCCGGCTTTTGGTCCTAGTGGGCGACAATTTTCAAAATACCGCGGGTTCGCTGGGGTAGCGCTTGAGCTAGATGGTCCACACGACATTAGTGTAGGGTACATGATTGATCATCAATTGAATGCCTATAATCCATTGACGAAGCACATTCTGTCTGTGTCTTACACGTACAATATTCCCTCAAACAACTGATTTCTTAGCGCACTGCTCTATGAAGCAGACTTTTTTATTCGCTTGGCTTTTCCACCAAAAGTGTTAGGTCCAGCACCTCATCAATGGCCATTTGGGTAATTCCCTGTTCAACTGTAAATGTGTATTTTCCTGCTTGAGCCAATGAACACTTCAACATTCTCGGTGCACTTCCAGGACGGTCAAAAACTTCAAATTGTCCGTCTTTGCTACGAATAAACACCACCTCTGTTTCCACGATTGTACCTGTTTTTTTGCCAATCCAAGACCCATCTGGATTGGTAACTGCAATTTCCACTGGTTCTCGTGTTGTTTCTCCCTTCGGATTTTTCGTATTTAAAAACACCCACAGGTTGCTGTATTTGTAATCCGTTGTGGTGCGCAAGGTCAACACAAAAACATGCTCCTTTCCTTCCTCCTTGATGTCCACCACAAAGCGGGGCTTCACATTCTGTTCCCACAGGTTCTTTTTGAAGGTGTAGGAACGCTGATACAAGGCCGGTTGTTCACACGACCAAACGACCAGCAACAAAAGAATACCGATCAGACTATTGCGGGCTTTCATTGCCAGAATTGTTTTGGTTTGGGCGACGACGATTGTTCGGTCGTTTGTTTCGTCGCTGTGGGTTGTTGGCATTCTCTGAAGGTGCCTGTTCCCCTTGATTTCCCTGAGGTCTTGGTCCTTGATTTGGATTCGCTGCTTTTGGTGGCTGGGGATTCTCACCAGACTTCACCGCCTCGACAGGTCTATTGTTGTTTGGTTTTTTCTTCTTTTTATTGTTGTTGTTCTTTTTGAAAGCATGTTCAAAACGGTTCAAGCTGTCTTGACCCACAACATTTTCGTAATCCGGCTCCTTCACTTTTACCTCGGCAACATATTCGTTGAGCTCCCGTGGTTTTTTGCCGTCTTGGTTCATTTTCATGATTTCACGGACACGGTCTGGGTGCATAGGGATCAACCCTGAAGCAGAATCTCCTTCATAGGCGTACCACATTTGCTTGCGGAAGACATCCGTTTTAATGTGGTAAGCAGAACCTTTTTCAGTGTGCAATTTTGTGTCTGACTTTGGAAACGACTTCACCGCATCGAGGTACATGTCAAGCTCATAATTCAGGCAACACTTCAATTTTCCGCATTGTCCGGCTAATTTTTGCGGATTTAGCGATAATTGTTGGTAGCGTGCAGCTGAAGTGGAGACAGATCTAAAGTCGGTTAACCAGGTAGAGCAACACAATTCGCGACCACATGAACCGATCCCACCGAGACGAGATGCTTCTTGGCGCGAACCAATTTGGCGCATTTCAATGCGAATACGAAACTTATCCGCCATGTCTTTGATCAGCTGTCGGAAATCAACACGTCCTTCAGCAGTATAGAAAAAAGTGGCCTTGCTTAAATCGCCTTGGTATTCGACATCCGAAATTTTCATTTCGAGGTTTAGGTTGACAGCGAGGGTTCTAGATTGGTACATCACCTCCTTTTCAAGAGAGCGTGCTTTAATCCATTTATCGACATCATCCTGTGTTGCAACGCGAATGATTTTCTTCGCTTCGAGGGGTTTAAAGCCCGGCGATTTCTTTTTTATTTGAATGCGGGCTAATTCACCAGCAACGGAAACAACACCTACATCGTGACCGGGGCTTGTTTCCACCACGACCACATCTCCAACCGACAACCCAATTCCTTTGGCGTTTCTATAAAACCCTTTTCGGCTGTTCTTGAATCGAACCTCCACTATATCGTATGGTGTTTGACCAGATGGCAACATGATGTTGGACAACCAGTCAAAGACCTCAAGTTTATTACAACCTCCGGAACTACAGTTGCCGTTGTTTTTACATCCCCGTGGAGTTCCACCGTCGGAGCTACAATTTGAACAACCCATAATTCTATTCGTTTTGCGTAAAGTTAGGAAAAAATCGTTGCGCTTATGCTGTTAAGCCGCATGGATATAGCGCATCACCTGAAAGCTAATGTTGGTAAACAATATTTTTGAATTCGCGTTCCGTTCGATGTAATAGTGTGAATCACTGAACGTCAGCATGAATTCCCGCAAATTGTTTCCAGTAATAAACCGTGCAAAGTTCGCCAAGAACACCTCTTCATCCTGAGTTAAGCGAGTCAGCTGGTCACCCGTATAGTTTTTCAACATGCTCTGTCGAACCATGTGCAGCGCATACTCCAAAAACACTTTTTGGCGGTCTTTCGTTGCGCCAGAAACTTCTTCTGCCCAGTCCAGCATGCCGAGAACATCTTTCCGGTAGCTCACCCGCATCAGTTTTATAAACCAATCGCGGTTGGTGGCGGAATCGTCCATGCTATCGATTGCCGACATTGCCTGAATAAAGTCGCCGTCTCCTTGAATAACAACACGTTCGATGGCGGAGGATTCCATTTTTTCTGAGTTGCGCAGATACACCTTCATCTCATCGTCGTCAATTTTAGGCACCCGCACCACTTGTGTACGTGACAAAATCGTTCGCAACATAGACTCGTGGGAGTCAGCCACGAGAATAAAAACCGTTTTTGGTGTTGGCTCTTCCAGTATTTTCAACAACTTATTCGCCGCTTGTGGGTTCATGGATTCAGGCAACCAAATAATCATGGCTTTGTATCCACCCTCATAGGCCTTCAAGCTCAATCTTTTAATGATGTCTTGACTTTCGTGAACACTAATAATCATGTTGCGTTCCTTTGGATCAATTCTACGCAGCCAATCCAATTCCGTGAAGTAGGGGTTTTCGTTCACCTGTTCCCTCCATTGATCAATCAGTAAGGTAGATTTGTTGGCATCTGTTTGAACAGTTGGATAGGAAAAATGAAGGTCGGGATGCTGTAATTTCTGCACCTTTAAGCAAGATGGACAAACGCCGCAACTGTCATTTTCCTGTCTTTGGTCACAAAACAAATACCCCACAAAAGCAAGAGCGAGAGGAAGCGCTCCATAGCCCGGTTTTCCATAGAACAATCGCGCATGGGCAATGTTTCCACTCTTAATTTCTGTGATGAAATGTTTCTTTAATTCTTGTTGACCAACAACGCGTACAAATTGCATGTGATAAAAATAGCGCAAAATCCCTTCATTTCCCCGTTCAAAAACACTAAAATTGTACTAGATATCGAATTAAACTTTTGCTATGAAAAAATACCTCATCCTTGCTGGCGCCTTATTGGCTGGACAAATCAGTTTACATGCAACTCCAACGCGGACGAATGCTACAGAAATGAATCAGCGCGAAGCGGTTACTGTATCCATTACCGTTACCGCAAATGGTGCAGCGGTAAAGGGTGCTTTTGTGAAAATTACCACAGGAACAGTTACCATTGGAGCAGGAATGACCGATGACAAAGGTGTTGCCAGCATCAGCATTGCCACTTATGGAAAACAGATTTCAAACATTACTGTGACCCATGCGCTTTATCGCGATGAAAAAATGATTGACCAAATATTGGAAAACGGCCGGGCCTATACATTTGTTCTGAAATCAAAAGGAGATACGGCAGCAGAGGTAACCACTGAGTCGAACGAAAAAATCAAAGAGATTGAAGATAAAACAGCGCGATCTGAACAGAAGACAGCAGAGCTAGAAAAAGAAGCTACCGAAAGCGCGAAGGAAAAAGAGGAAGCCATCAAACGTCAGGAAGAACTTCAGAAGCAGCGTGAAGAAGAGGAGCGTATTGCGAAAGAAAAGCAAACACAGGCGGATCAAAAAATGACTGAAGCGCAAAAAAACATGAGTGAGGCAGAGCGTCAAAAACAAGAGGCGGAACGTCAACGCTTGGCGAAAGAAGAGCAAATCAATGCAGAAGCAAAACGTCGCGCAGACGAAGCCGCACGCAGAGAACAAGAGGCCGCGGAGCGCGCAAAGAATTTAGAAAATTCGATCCCTACAGATGCCAAGGCGCAAGAAGAGCAAGCCCGTAAAGCAGCAGAAGAGAAGCAAAAAGAGCAAAGCAACGAGGCGAAAGAAGCGGAACGAAAAGCGAAAGAAGCCGAAGACAAAGCCAAGGCAGAAAAGGAAGCACAGAAAGATAAAGAAGAAGCTGCAAAGGAACGTGCTGAAGCCGAGAAAGACGGTAAGAAAGATGCCGAGAAACAAGCCAAAGCAGAAGAGGAGGCAAAGAAAGAAGCTGAAAAGCAACAGAAAGAAGCCGAAGAAAAGCAAAAAGAGGCAGAAAAACTTCAGAAAGAAGCGGAGAAAGCCAAAGAAGAAGCTGCAAAGGAAGCGGAAGCCATGAAAGAATTGGACGAAAAGCTGAAAAAGTTAGACGAAGAACAAAAGGGAATTGATGATGAGCGCAAGGCATTAAAGCAAGAGCAAAAGAAGCTAGACGACAAAGTGAAAAAGGGGAAAAAGCTCGATAAGCTAAAAGAAGAGCAGGCGAAATTGGATGAGAAAAACCGCAAACTCGACGAGAAACAAGAAAAACTTGATGAGAAGAGAAAGAAAACGATTAAGAAATCTAATTAGTCATTGACTTCTTCAACAAAAGGGATTTTCTTTGCGGTAGAAAATAGCAAAGGCGTTGATCTTTCGCTAAGTAAAATGAACCACAGAGTCACTGAGGACACAGAGGGGTTTGTTTTTTACACCGATAACTAAATGAACATTGAGGATTTTCTCTGTGGCTCTGTGGTAAAAAATAAAGGCGTTCATCTTTCGATAAGTAATATCAGTCACCGAGGACACAGAGGGGTTTGTTACACCGATAACTAAATGAAAATTGAGGATTTTCTCTGTGGCTCTGTGGTAAAAAATAAAGGCGTTCATCTTTCGATAAGTAATATCAGTCACCGAGGACACAGAGGGGTTTGTTTTTTACACCGAGAACTAAATGAAAATTGAGGGTTTTCTCTGTGGCTCTGTGGTAAAAAATAAAGACTTTAATTTTACGCTAAATAAAATCAACCACAGAGTCACAGAAGGCCTAGCGTT
>CANGIC010000024.1 GCA_947453795.1 Flavobacteriales bacterium | reverse complement strand
TTTGGTGTGCGGGCAAGTGAAACCGCAGAATTGATCTTCGACAATGTGCGCGTACACGAAAGTCAAGTCATTGGTCAAGTTGGTCAAGGTTTCAAGCAGGCGATGCAAATTCTAGACGGTGGCCGAATTTCGATTGCGGCATTGAGCTGTGGTGTAGCGCGCGGCGCGTATGAATCGGCACTCAAATATGCACAGGAACGTGAACAATTTGGACATCCTATTGCGAAGTTTCAAGCCATTAGTTTTAAATTGGCCGATATGGCGACCGAAGTGGAAGCTGCAGAATTGTTGACTTACCAAGCGGCAGATCTGAAAAATAGAAAAATGCCATTGACAAAGCAGGGTGCTTTCGCTAAGTATTATGCGAGTGAGGTAGCTGTAAGATGTGGCAATGAAGCCATGCAAATTATGGGTGGATACGGCTACACAAAAGAATACCCGGCAGAGAAGTTTTTAAGAGATGCACGCCTGATGACTATTGGCGAAGGTACCTCCGAAATACAAAAAGTAGTTATTTCAAGAGAAATTTTGAAGTAGTTGTTTGCAGGAACAAAAATTTACTATATTTGCAATCCGTTTCACAAATTAATTGAATAGAAAATGTTAATTATTCCCGTTAAAGAAGGAGAAAACATCGAAAGAGCTCTTAAGAAGTATAAGAAAAAATTCGATAAGACTAACGTAATGAAAGAATTGCGTGCGCGCAAGGAGTTTGTGAAGCCATCAATTACTGGACGTCAACAAAGGATTAAGGCGGCTTACGCCCAAAGAATGCGTTCTTCGGAATTGTAGAAACCTTTTGTAAAGATATGCGTTAAAGGAGTCCACTAGGGCTCCTTTTTTTATGCTTGAAAAATTCCTTTCCTATTTGCGTGTCGAGCGACGGTATTCAGACCATACAATTTTGGCCTACCAGAATGATATTGCCGCATTCATTTCATTTAGTGAAATTGAAGACACAGGCGATTTTGTGGAAGTAACACCTTCACTGATTCGATCTTGGATGGTTCATTTGATTCAAAGCGGTCAAGTCAACAAAACAGTCAATCGAAAACTTTCAGCACTTCGGTCCTTTTTTCATTTCCTGAGAAAAGAAAGTGTAGTCGTTCACAATCCCATGCAAAAGGTCCGTGGACCAAAGAATGAACGCCGACTTCCCATCTTTGCGAAAGAGTCCGAACTGCAACCCGAGCGAATAGACCCATTATTCACCGATGATTTCGACGGTGTTAGGGATCGGTTGATCTTAGAAATGTTTTACCAGACCGGAATACGTTTGAGCGAATTGGTTGGCTTAAAATTGGAAAATGTTACCACCAAGCAAATCAAGGTCTTGGGGAAAAGAAACAAAGAGCGCATCATTCCTGTATCCGCTACCTTGGCAGATCAAATGGAGGTTTATCTGAAACTGCGCGCAGCACTAGTGGCAAAGAGCAGCGCCTTTTTCCTGTTAAAAAATGGTAATAAACTATATGATAAGTTTGTTTACCGAAGAATAAATCACTATCTTGGGATGGCAACGAGCTTGGATAAGCGAAGTCCGCATGTGCTGCGACATACCTTTGCCACACACATGTTAAACAATGGTGCGGGATTAGAGACATTGAAAGATATCTTAGGGCATGCCAATCTTTCCGCAACCCAGGTTTATACGCACAACTCGTTTGCACAGTTAACGAAAGTGTATTCACATGCCCACCCAAGGGGGCGCTAAATTTAAAGTCATATGGAAATTCAAGTGCATGCCATCCATTTTTCAGCAGATGCGAAGTTGGTAGATTTTATCAAAGAGAAAGTGACGAAGTTGGAATTGTTCTTCGAGAACATCACCGCATGCGAGGTTTACTTGCGTTTGGACAAGAGCGATGACAAGGAGAATAAGATTTCAGAGATTAAACTATTGATCCCGGGCAAGACACTCATCGCAAAGAAACAGTGCAAATCTTTCGAAGAAGCCACAGATCAGGCCACAGAAGCATTGAGAAAACAAGTGCACAAGCACAAAGAAAAAGCATAAAGCACCAATGAATTGGCAATAGAAAAGAGGGGGGAATTAGAGTCCCCTTTTCTTTTTTGAAAAAAATCAAAAAAAAGTATTGCATAAAAGGATTTCTTTCCTAAATTTGCAAACCCAAATAAGGGGTAAACAAAGTTCTTTTAATTATTGCCATCATTACCAATACGCCGATGTAGCTCAGTTGGCCAGAGCAGCTGATTTGTAATCAGCTGGTCGGGGGTTCGAATCCCTCCATCGGCTCAAAAGTGTTGGGGAGATACTCAAGCGGCCAACGAGGACAGACTGTAAATCTGTTGGTGTACACCTTCGCAGGTTCGAATCCTGCTCTCCCCACAGTGATTTTTTATAATAATAAGCGGGAGTAGCTCAGTTGGTAGAGCGTCAGCCTTCCAAGCTGAGGGTCGCGAGTTCGAATCTCGTCTCCCGCTCAAATAAAACGGTAGATGCCGGTGTAGCTCAGGGGTAGAGCGCTTCCTTGGTAAGGAAGAGGTCACGAGTTCAATTCTCGTCATTGGCTCAAGCGGAACTTTGTTTCACTCAGAAGTTGGGTGAAATTTTGTATATTTTTAAGTTTGTATTTTTATTAACTAGTAACAAATAGAACAATGGCTAAGGAAAATTTTGATCGTTCCAAACCACACGTGAATATCGGGACCATCGGTCACGTCGATCACGGTAAAACAACTCTTACTGCAGCAATCTCTAGCGTTTTGGCGTCAAAAGGTCTTGCTCAAGTACGTGACTTCTCTTCAATCGACAACGCGCCGGAAGAAAAAGAGCGTGGTATTACAATTAACACGTCTCACGTTGAGTACGAAACTGCAAATCGTCACTATGCACACGTTGACTGTCCAGGTCACGCGGATTACGTGAAGAACATGGTTACAGGTGCGGCTCAAATGGATGGTGCAATCCTTGTGGTTGCAGCAACGGATGGACCGATGCCACAAACTCGTGAGCACATCCTTCTTGGTCGTCAAGTTGGTGTTCCTCGTCTTGTTGTGTTCATGAACAAAGTGGACATGGTAGATGATCCAGAACTACTTGAACTTGTTGAAATGGAGGTACGTGAATTGCTTTCTTTCTACCAGTACGACGGTGACAACGCACCAGTTATTCAAGGTTCAGCACTTGGTGCATTGAACGGAGAACCACAGTGGGTTGCAACTGTTGAAGCGTTGATGGATGCAGTAGATACTTACATTGAACTTCCTCCACGTGAAGTAGATAAGCCGTTCCTTATGCCAGTTGAAGATGTATTTACGATCACTGGTCGTGGTACTGTTGCAACAGGTCGTATCGAAACAGGAGTTATCAACTCTGGTGAAGGTGTTGACATCCTAGGAATGGGTGAAGTGAAATTGACTTCAACTGTAACAGGTGTTGAGATGTTCCGTAAGATCCTTGACCGTGGTGAAGCTGGTGATAATGTTGGTCTTCTTCTTCGTGGTATTGAGAAATCTCAAATTAAGCGTGGAATGGTAATCTGTAAGCCAGGTTCAACAACTCCACACACTGAATTCAAAGCTGAGATCTACGTATTGAAGAAAGAAGAAGGTGGTCGTCACACACCATTCCATAACAGATACCGTCCACAATTCTACTTCCGTACAACGGATGTAACAGGAGAGATTTTCTTGACTGACGGACGTGAAATGGTTATGCCAGGTGATAACGTAACAATCAATGTTAAATTGATCGTTCCAGTAGCGATGGACAAAGGTCTTCGTTTTGCAATCCGCGAGGGTGGTAGAACTGTAGGAGCTGGACAAGTTACTGAAATCGTTGCTTAATCAAACGAATCATAATAGTATAGTAAAGGGGAGTTCGCTCCCCTTTTTATACGGGCGTAGCTCAGCTGGTAGAGTAGTGGTCTCCAAAACCATTGGTCGTGGGTTCGAATCCTACCGCCCGTGCTTTAAAATTCAAGATTGTGTCTAAAATCAAAGAATATTTTACAGAAACGAAAAATGAAATGCTTCATAACGTTTCTTGGCCAACATGGAAAGAGCTTCAGGCGAATACGATAATTGTCGTAGTGGCGTCGGTGCTTATTTCATTGTTCATCTTTTTGATGGACTTCGGATTTGGTATCGCCGGTGATGAAAAGTCACTTTGGAGAGGTGCCCTTGGTTTTATTTACGGAATGTTCTAATTGAAAATCCGAAATGGGAGAGATTAAAAAACGTTGGTATGTAGTGCGCGCTGTAAGCGGGAAAGAGAAAAAAGTGAAGGAATATCTGGAACTTGAAATCTCCCGTTTGAAATTGAACGATTTTATCGATCAAGTGCTCATCCCAACGGAAAAAGTATTTCAAATTCGCAATGGAAAGAAGGTAAGTAAAGAACGTGCCTACCTTCCTGGATATGTATTGATCGAAGCAGCACTAGTAGGTGAAGTTCCTCACGTTATTAAAGGTATTCCGAATGTAATCGGTTTCCTTGGTACCGTGAAAGGGGGGGAGCCAGTGCCCATGCGATTGTCAGAAGTAAACCGAATCCTCGGAAAAGTAGACGAGTTGTCTGAATCCGAAGAGGAAATGAAAATACCGTTCGTCGTAGGAGAATCTGTAAAGGTGATCGACGGACCGTTCAACAACTTCAGTGGTGTCATCGATGAGATCAATGAAGAAAAGAAAAAACTAAAGGTCATGGTAAAGATCTTTGGAAGAAAAAACTTGCTCGAGCTTAGCTATATGCAGGTCGAGAAAGAAATTTAGGTTGCATATTAACCGTAGAAGTGAGGAAAGCGATTAAAGCTTCCCGCAAGTACTCACGCTTGACTACATAAATTAAACACAAATGGCTAAAGAAGTAGCAGCGTTGATCAAATTACAGGTCAAAGGCGGCGCAGCCAACCCAGCCCCTCCAATCGGGCCGGCGCTTGGTGCCAAAGGTGTAAATATCATGGAGTTCTGTAAGCAGTTCAACGCGCGTACACAGGATCGTCCAGGAAAAATTACACCCGTCGTTATCACCGTTTACGGGGATAAATCCTTTGATTTTGTATTAAAAACCTCACCGGCGGCAGTACAGATCGTCGAACACACAAAAATCAAGAAGGGTTCGTCTGAACCAAACAAACTGAAAGTAGGTTCCATTTCTTGGGATCAAATTCGTTTGATTGCAGAAGACAAACTTGCTGATTTAAATTGTTTCACAGTTGATGCAGCCATGTCTATGGTCGCAGGAACTGCACGAAGCATGGGGGTAACAGTAAAGGGTGGTGAAGCACCTAAAACCAAATAATCGCGAAAGAAATGGGAAGAGTATCTAAGAAAAGAAAAGAGATCTTGGCCAAATTTGATTTGGCGAAACCATACACTCTTGCAGATGCATGTAATTTGGTGAAGGAGATTTCAACCACGCGTTTTGATGCCTCAGTGGACATCTGCGTGCGTTTGGGTGTAGACCCGCGTAAAGCAAATCAAATGGTGAGAGGAACTGTTGCATTGCCACACGGAACTGGTAAGGATGTTAAAGTACTTGTACTTTGTACGCCAGACAAAGAAGCCGAGGCAAAAGCATCAGGAGCTGACCATGTAGGTTTGGATGATTATATCGATAAAATTAAAGGTGGTTGGACCGA
This sequence comes from Flavobacteriales bacterium, assembly GCA_947453795.1. Taxonomy (GTDB): domain Bacteria; phylum Bacteroidota; class Bacteroidia; order Flavobacteriales_D; family Crocinitomicaceae; genus M0103. Next base: position 15,188 of record CANGIC010000024.1, on the reverse strand, counting down.
TATCGACGTGATCATTACTATGCCTTCTGTTATGGGTAAAGTGGGTGCACTTGGTCGTATTTTAGGACCTCGTGGATTAATGCCAAATCCAAAAACTGGAACGGTAACAATGGAAGTTGGTAAAGCTGTAGAAGAAGTGAAAGCGGGTAAAATTGACTTTAAAGTTGATAAATACGGGATCATCCATTCTTCAGTAGGTAAAGTTAGTTTCGAAGGTGTAAAAATTCGTGAGAATGCTCAAGAATTGATTATGACTTTGATGAAACTGAAGCCGTCAGCTGCGAAAGGTACCTACATCAAGAGTATTTATTTAAGCTCAACGATGAGTCCTGGAATTCCAATTGATGCCAAGTCTGTAGTTGCTTAACACTTAGGAAAATGACAAAAGAAGAAAAAGCACAGTACATTGATGATCTTGCTACAGAATTAACTGCAGCAAACATCTTCTATCTAGCAGACACAGCGGAATTGACAGTTGATGTAATCAATAGTTTACGCAGAAAGTGTTACCAATCGAATATCCGAATTCGCGTCGTGAAAAACACCTTGCTTTCTAAAGCAATGGATCGCGTTGAGGGGAAAGACTTCGGGAACTTGAGAGAAACGCTCGCAGGAGCAACATCGATCATGTTCAGTGAAGTAGGTAATTCACCAGCTAAACTCATTGAAGAATTTCGTAAGAAAAATGCGAAACCGATTTTGAAAGGCGCGTACATCGATGAAGCGGTGTTCATTGGCGATGACCAATTGACAACACTCGTTTCCTTGAAAAGCCGCGACGAACTTATCGGCGATATCATTGGATTACTTCAAAGTCCTGCCAAAAACGTTGTTTCTGGACTTACAGGTGCAGGCAGCAAAATTGCTGGCATCTTGAAAACGCTCGAAGAACGAGCATAATTATTAATTATTTATAGAACCTTTTTAAATTAAATAAAATGGCTGATTTAAAGCAAATTGCGGAAACGCTTGTAAACCTTACCGTTAAGGAAGTAAATGAACTAGCAACTATCCTTAAGGATGAGTATGGAATCGAACCAGCTGCTGCTGCACCAGTAATGATGGCTGCTGCAGGTGGAGCTGCTGAAGCTGCTGAAGAGAAAACAGAATTTGATGTGATCTTGAAAGCAGGTGGAGCAAACAAACTTGCTGTTGTTAAACTTGTGAAAGAGTTGACAGGAAATGGTTTGAAAGAGTCTAAAGACCTAGTTGATGCTGCACCTTCTACATTGAAAGAAGGCGTGTCAAAAGACGAAGCTGAAGGGCTTAAGAAGTCTCTTGAAGAGGCTGGAGCTGAAGTTGAGATTAAGTAATTATTCTTCTTCATATACAGGAAGGCGTCCGTCATTTGACGGATGCCTATTCCTGTTTTAATGCATACGCATATTTTTGACCATATACATAACAAAAAACGTTTGGCCTTGGCAACATCAATAAATAACTCGACGAGAATCAATTTTGCATCAAGCAAAAGTCAGTTCGACTATCCAGATTTCTTGGATATTCAGCTGAAATCTTTTCAGGAATTCTTTCAATTGGAAACCACCCCTGAAAATCGCGAAAGTGAGGGTCTGTTCAAAGTTTTCGCGGAGAACTTCCCGATTACAGATACCAGAAATCAATTCGTATTAGAATTTTTGGATTATTTCATCGATCCACCAAGATATACTATCGAAGAGTGTATTGAAAGAGGTCTAACCTACAGCGTTCCGCTTAAGGCGAAGCTGAAATTATATTGTACAGATCCTGAACATGAGGATTTTGAAACCATTGTTCAAGATGTGTACTTGGGAACTATCCCTTACATGACTCCGAAAGGATCCTTTGTTGTGAATGGTGCGGAACGCGTTATCGTGTCCCAGCTTCACCGTTCACCAGGTGTTTTCTTTGGACAAAGTCGTCACGCAAACGGTACTAAATTGTACTCAGCACGTGTAATCCCTTTCAAAGGGTCTTGGATCGAATTCGCAACAGACATCAACAATGTCATGTATGCGTATATCGACCGTAAGAAAAAATTGCCTGTTACCACTCTTTTCCGTGCCATAGGATACGAGAGTGATAAAGATATTCTTGAAATTTTCGGACTTGCTGATGAAGTGAAAGCGACAAAAGCAAATTTGAAGAAAATGGTGAACCGTAAACTTGCTGCACGGGTACTTAAATCATGGATCGAAGATTTCGGTGATGAGGATACCGGTGAAGTAGTTTCGATCGAACGTAATGAGGTGCTCCTTGATCGCGAAACTGTTTTGCAAGAGGAACACATCGATATGATCGTTGACTCAGGTGTGAAAAATGTAATCTTCCACAAAGAAGATGTAAACACTGCCGATTTTACCATCATCTACAATACCTTACAAAAAGATACATCGAACTCTGAAAAAGAGGCCGTTGAACATATCTATCGCCAATTGCGTAACGCGGAGCCACCTGATTATGAGACGGCGAAGGGAGTATTTGAGAAGTTGTTCTTCTCCGATACACGTTATGACCTTGGTGAAGTAGGACGTTTCCGTTTGAATAAAAAATTGGGTCTTGAAGAGGCCGATTCAGCGCGCGTTCTTACAAAAACAGACATCATCTCCATCATTAAGTACTTGATCGAATTGATCAACTCCAAAGCGGATGTGGATGATATCGACCACCTTTCTAACCGTCGTGTACGTACGGTGGGTGAACAATTGTACGCTCAGTTTGGTGTTGGTCTTGCACGTATGGCAAGAACAATTCGTGAGCGTATGAACGTTCGTGACAACGAGGTGTTTACACCGATTGACTTGATCAATGCGAAAACATTGTCTTCTGTAATCAACTCGTTCTTCGGAACAAACCAGTTGTCTCAGTTCATGGACCAAACAAACCCACTATCGGAAGTCACGCACAAGCGTCGTCTTTCGGCACTAGGGCCAGGCGGACTTTCTCGTGAAAGAGCAGGTTTCGAGGTACGTGACGTTCACTACACGCACTACGGTCGTTTGTGTACGATCGAAACACCAGAGGGACCAAACATTGGTTTGATTTCTTCGCTTTGTGTTTTTGCAAAAGTGAACAAACTTGGATTTATTGAAACACCTTACCGTGATGTAGAAAACGGTAAAGTGAAATTGGATAAAGAACCGATCTACTTAACAGCGGAGGAGGAAGATGCAAAAATGATTGCACAGGCCAATGCGAAAGTTGATGACAAAGGAAACTTCTTAACTGAGTTTGTAAAAGCACGTTATGAAGGTGACTTCCCAGTGGTTGAGCCAAAAGCATTGACTTTAATGGATGTGGGTGCGAACCAGATCGCTTCGATTGCGGCCTCTTCGATTCCTTTCTTAGAGCATGATGATGCCAACCGTGCCCTGATGGGATCAAACATGCAGCGTCAGGCAGTTCCGTTGTTGAAGCCGAACTCGCCAATCGTAGGTACAGGTATCGAACGCCTTGTAGCTCGTGATTCTCGTGTGCTAATCAATGCAGAAGGACCTGGTGCAGTAGAATATGTGGATGCAAACGAAATTGTAATTCGCTATGATTGGACGTCAGAGGATAAATTGGTAAGCTTCGAAAATGAAGTGATTCATTACCCGTTGACGAAATTCATGAAAACAAACCAAAGTACATGTATCAACTTGAAGCCAATCGTTCAGAAAGGTGACCGCGTTGAAAAAGGTCAGGTTTTGTGTGAAGGATACGCAACGCAACAAGGTGAATTGGCACTTGGACAAAACTTGAAAGTGGCATTCATGCCATGGAAAGGGTACAACTTCGAGGATGCCATCGTGATTTCTGAAAAAGTGGTTCGCGACGATATCTTTACCTCAATTCATATTGATGAGTATACCTTGGAAGTGCGCGACACGAAACGTGGTATGGAGGAACTTACTTCCGATATTCCAAACGTTTCCGAAGAAGCCACAAAAGATCTCGATGAAAATGGTCTAATCCGCATTGGTGCAGAAATTAAAGAGGGGGATATCCTCATCGGTAAGATTACACCAAAAGGAGAAACAGATCCTTCACCGGAAGAAAAATTGCTTCGTGCAATCTTCGGGGATAAAGCAGGTGATGTGAAAGATGCCTCCTTGAAAGCTGGACCATCATTGCGTGGTGTAGTGATCGAGAAGAAATTGTTCTCTCGTGCAATTAAAGATAGAAAATCCAAAGCGCAAGACAAACCAGTGCTTGAAACATTGGATGCAGAATACGACAAAGACTTCGCTCAATTGAAGGAACGTCTTGCCGACAAGTTAATGATGATCCTTGGCGAACATAAATCCGCTGGAGTATTCAACAACTTTAAGGAAGAGGTGATTAAGAAAGGAACGAAGTTCAACCAGAAAAACTTGGTGTCCATTGATTATACCATCGTGAACCCAACAAACTGGACGGCTGATGCGCATGTAAATGCCTTGGTAGGTCGTGTGATCCACAACTTTAATATCAAATCGAACGATATTCTTGGAACATACAAACGCAAAAAATTCCATATCTCTGTAGGTGATGAACTTCCAGCAGGTATTGTGAAAATGGCGAAGGTATATGTGGCGAAGAAACGTAAGTTGAAGGTCGGTGATAAAATGGCTGGACGTCACGGAAACAAAGGAATCGTTGCCAACATCGTTCGTGCTGAAGATATGCCGTTCCTTGAGGATGGAACTCCGGTTGACATCGTGTTGAACCCACTTGGGGTACCTTCACGTATGAACCTTGGACAGATTTATGAAACTGTACTCGGATGGGCTGGAGAAAAATTGGGCGTAAAATTCGCAACACCAATCTTCGACGGAGCACACCCTTCAGAAATTGATGCATGGACAGAGAAAGCAGGTGTTCCAAAATCAGGTAAAACTTACTTGTACGATGGAGGAACAGGAGAACGCTTCCATCAACCGGCAACAGTGGGTGTCATCTATATGTTGAAACTATCACACATGGTGGATGATAAGATGCACGCTCGTTCTATCGGACCATACTCATTGATTACACAACAGCCATTGGGTGGTAAAGCTCAATTTGGAGGTCAGCGTTTCGGTGAAATGGAGGTTTGGGCACTCGAAGCATTCGGTGCAGCCAACATCCTTCAAGAAATCTTGACAGTGAAGTCGGATGATGTAATGGGTCGTGCTAAAGCATACGAATCGATTGTGAAAGGTGATAATATTCCTGAACCAGGAATTCCTGAATCATTCAATGTATTGCTGCATGAATTGAGAGGATTGTGTCTCAATATTTCCCTGGATTAATTTCAAGTTGTTGAATAAAGAAACGAAGTAAGAAAATGGCTTACAGAAAAGAAACACCGAAAAAACAAAGCGCCTTCAATAAAATCACGATCTCTTTGGCTTCGCCAGAGGTGATCCTTGAGCAATCAAGTGGAGAAGTGCTAAAACCGGAAACAATCAACTACCGCACCTACAAGCCGGAAAGAGATGGATTGTTTTGTGAACGGATCTTTGGACCGGTTAAAGATTATGAATGCCACTGTGGGAAATATAAGCGTATCCGATACAAAGGAATCGTTTGTGACCGCTGTGGTGTAGAAGTAACGGAAAAGAAAGTACGTCGCGAGCGTATGGGACACATTTCACTTGTTGTTCCTGTAGCGCACATCTGGTATTTCCGTTCACTTCCAAATAAAATTGGGTATTTGCTTGGATTGCCAACTAAAAAGTTGGATCAAATCATTTACTATGAGCGCTATGTCGTGATTCAAGCAGGAATCGCAACAAGCTTAGACGGTTCATCATTGAAGCGCTTGGACTTCCTTACAGAAGAAGAATACCTAGACATTCTAGACACACTTCCGAAGGAAAACCAATACTTGGAGGATGCAGATCCAAACAAGTTTATCGCGAAAATGGGTGCTGAGGCATTGTACGATTTGTTGAAATCCTTGAAATTGGACGAAACAGCGTACGACTTGCGTCACCAAGCTGGACACGAAACATCTGTGCAAAGAAAGCATGAGGCCTTGAAGCGTCTGCAAGTGGTGGAAGCCATGCGCGAATCTCAAGAACGCATAGACAACCGTCCAGAATGGATGATTGTGAAGGTGGTTCCTGTTATTCCGCCAGAATTGCGCCCATTGGTGCCGCTAGATGGTGGTCGTTTTGCAACATCTGACTTAAATGACCTTTACCGCCGTGTGATTATACGTAACAACCGTTTGAAGCGTTTGATCGAAATTAAAGCACCTGAGGTAATCCTTCGCAATGAAAAACGTATGCTTCAAGAAGCAGTCGATTCATTGTTCGATAACTCAAGAAAATCGTCTGCAGTGAAAACGGAATCAAACCGTCCATTGAAGTCGCTTTCAGATTCATTGAAAGGTAAGCAAGGTCGTTTCCGTCAAAACCTACTTGGTAAACGTGTGGATTATTCAGCACGTTCGGTAATCGTCGTTGGACCAGATTTGAAATTGCACGAATGTGGTCTTCCGAAAGACATGGCTGCAGAGCTTTACAAACCGTTCATTATCCGTAAGATGATTGAGCGTGGTATCGTGAAAACAGTGAAATCTGCAAAGAAAATTGTTGACCGCAAAGAGCCAGTGGTTTGGGATATCTTGGAAAATGTATTGAAAGGTCACCCCGTTCTTTTGAACCGTGCCCCTACGCTTCACCGCTTGGGTATTCAAGCTTTCCAACCTAAATTGATCGAAGGAAAAGCAATTCGTCTTCACCCACTCGTTACTACGGCCTTCAACGCCGATTTCGATGGTGACCAGATGGCGGTGCATTTACCTTTAGGAAATGCCGCAATTCTTGAAGCTCAATTGTTGATGTTGGCTTCTCACAATATCTTGAACCCTGCGAACGGTGCGCCAATCGCGGTACCTTCTCAGGATATGGTGCTCGGTCTGTACTACATCACGAAAGGGAAAAAAACTACAGCAGATGCCATCGTTCGTGGTGAAGGAAGCACATTCTATTCTCCGGAAGAAGTAATTATTGCTTACAACGAGCGTCAACTTGACTTACATGCACACATCAAGGTGAAAACCTACGATTTGAACGAGCAAGGTGAACCAGAAATTCAATTGCTTGAAACTACATGTGGTCGTGTGCTCTTCAATGAGCGCGTGCCTCGTGAGGTTGGTTTCATCAATGATGTAATGACGAAAAAAGCACTTCGTGATATTATCGGTGAAGTGTTGAAAATCTCTGGAACTTCGCGCACAGCGCAATTCTTGGATGATATCAAAGAACTTGGATACGATATGGCCTTCAAAGGGGGTCTTTCGTTCAACTTGGATGATATCATTATTCCGAAAGAAAAGGAAGAATTGGTGTTGAAAGCTGAAAATGAAGTGAAGGATGTCATGGTGAACTACAACATGGGTCTCATTACAAACAACGAACGCTACAACCAGATTATTGATATCTGGACACATACAAACTCTCGCTTGACGCATACATTGATGGAACAGCTGAAAAGCGACCGTCAAGGATTCAACTCGATCTACATGATGTTTGACTCCGGAGCTCGTGGTTCGAAAGAACAAATTCGTCAGCTCTCAGGTATGCGTGGATTGATGGCGAAACCGCAAAAGTCGGGAGCAAGCTCTCAAGAAATTATCGAAAACCCGATCCTTTCGAACTTTAAGGAAGGTCTATCGATTCTTGAGTACTTTATCTCTACCCACGGTGCGCGTAAAGGTCTAGCCGATACGGCCTTGAAAACTGCCGATGCAGGATACTTGACGCGTCGTTTGGTGGATGTTGCACAAGATGTGGTCATCAATGCACAAGATTGTGGAACGCTACGCGGTATCGTTGCTACTTCATTGAAGAAAAATGATGAAATCGTAGAACCTTTGGTTGACCGTATCCTAGGTAGAACTTCAGTTCACGATGTATATGTTCCTGAAACGGATCAATTGATTGTTGCGGCTGGAGAGCTCATCTCTGAAACTGTTGCTTCGAAAATTGAAAAATCAGGAATTGAAGAGGTTGAAATTCGTTCGGTATTGACCTGTGAAATGCGCCGTGGTGTATGTTCAAAATGTTACGGTCGAAATCTTTCGAATCACCGCTTGGCACAACAAGGTGATGCTGTAGGCGTTGTCGCTGCACAATCCATCGGTGAGCCAGGAACTCAGTTGACACTACGTACATTCCACGTTGGGGGTACCGCTTCGAACATTGCGGATGTATCTAGCTTGAAAGCAAAAGCTTCTGGTCGATTGGAAATCGATGAACTTCGCACCATTGAAAAGAAAAATGCCGATGGCGTGAAAGTAGTAGTGGTCGTTGGTCGTTCGGCTGAATTGAAAATTACAGATGAGAAAACAGGTGTTGTTGCCATGACGGCGAACATTCCTTACGGTTCTGAAATGGTGGTTGAGAACAACTCAAAAATCAAACGAGGAGACGTAATCTGTAAGTGGGACCCGTACAATGCGGTGATCATTTCTGAAGTATCTGGTAAGGTTGTCTTTGATAGCATTATTGAAGGTGTTACCTACCGTGAAGAGGTCGATGAGCAGACAATGTATGCTGAAAAAGTCATCACGGAATCACGCGATAAGAAGAAAAACCCAGCGATTCATATCTACGAAGGAAAATCTAAATCAGCAGAAATTCTTCGCGAATATTCTCTTCCAGTATCCGCGCATATCTCGGTGAAAGAAGGATCTATGATTGAAGCAGGTGAAATTCTTGTGAAGATTCCACGTGTGTCTGGTAAAACAGGGGATATCACCGGTGGTCTTCCACGTGTAACGGAATTGTTCGAAGCACGTAACCCATCTAATCCAGCGGTGGTTTCTGAAATCGACGGTATCGCTCAATACGGGAAAATCAAACGTGGTAACCGTGAAATTCAAATCACGTCGAAAACGGGTGATGAACGCAAATACCTCGTTCCACTATCGAAACATATCCTCGTTCAGGAAAATGATTTCGTTCGCGCTGGTCAACCGCTTTCTGATGGTGCAATTACACCAAATGATATCTTGAACATTGAAGGTCCTACGAAAGTACAGGAGTATATCGTAAATGAAATCCAAGAGGTTTACCGACTTCAAGGGGTGAAAATTAACGATAAACACTTCGAAGTAATCGTTCGACAAATGATGCTTAAGGCGGAAATTATCGATGCGGGTGATACCCGTTTCTTGGAAGGTCAGTCCGTACACAAAGCGGATATCATGGAAGAAAACGATTCCATCTACGGTCAGAAGGTAGTGGTTGATCCAGGAGATTCACCTGAATTGAAGGCAGGACAAATTGTATCTGCTCGTCGTTTGAGAGACGAAAACTCACAAATGAAACGCTCTGACAAACAATTGGTTATCGCAAGAGATGCCGTTCCTGCAACGTCAACACCGTTGTTGCAAGGAATCACACGTGCATCGCTTCAAACGCAATCATTTATCTCTGCAGCATCGTTCCAAGAAACAACTAAAGTTTTGAACGAAGCAGCTATCTCAGGAAAAGAAGATCACCTTCTTGGATTGAAAGAAAATGTAATCGTTGGTCACTTGATCCCAGCAGGAACAGGTGTGCGTGATTTCCAAAAAATGAATGTTGGTTCTCTTGATGCTTACAATGAGCTAATTGAAGAATAATCATACACATACCATTTAATCAAAAGGAGCGGAAACGCTCCTTTTGTGTTTTATATTCTAAGTGAATATTGCTACCTTCACCTGCGAAAATTAACCTATGGAAAACAACAACGACAATCAAGTCAATATCGAGCTCAATGAAGAAACCGCATTGGGTGTATACTCTAATTTAGCCGTAATCACACACTCTCAAGCCGAGTTTGTCTGTGATTTTATCCAAATGATGCCGGGTATGCCTAAAGGAAAAGTAAGATCTCGGGTCATTATGACGCCGCAAAATGCAAAACGTTTTATGCGCGCCATGATCGAGAACATGCAAAATTTTGAGCAACACTTTGGTACTGTGGATGATTCTAATGGTCCACCAATGCCTCCAATGAACTTTGGTCCACCAAGCACCATGGCCTAATTTTTTATCGGTAACGCTTTCTTATATTTCATACCTTTGCAATATGAAATTGGTATCCATCTTCTTTGCAGTTCTATTTGGTGTGCTTTCTCTCGCACCCAATATGCAAGGTGGACAATTTCTTAAACTCAATGAACTCGTTGAACATTACGAAGTGCATCAAGAAGGAAACAAACCATTTTCTTCATTCCTGTCTTTCGTTAAAGATCATTATTTCAATAATGCAACGTCCTCTGAAGACGAAAACAATATGCCGTTTAAATCAACGGTGGTAACGGTTACTGCGTTGGCTCATATTCAATCGGAAATCTATATTCCCCAATTTCAACATTTCATTGAGACTTTTGAAAGTCCAGCGCACTTTGGTGAACCTAGCGATAAAATTGTCGCGGTTTCACTAAGTATTTGGAATCCTCCCAAAATGGCTTAATGCGTGTCAACTTGACTAAATAGTCAATTGTATCATTAATCCCATTTTACTATGTTAAACAAGATCATACATTGGTCAATCAGCAACAAATTAATCGTTGCTGTGATGACTTTAGGCCTTATCGCCTGGGGAGTTTTCTCTCTAATGGAATTGCCCATAGACGCGGTTCCAGACATTACAAATAACCAAGTTCAAATTGTGACGAGCGCCCCATCCTCTGGAGCGGAAGATATCGAACGATTTGTCACTTTTCCCGTGGAACAAACCATGGCCACGATTCCTGGAATCGAGGAAATTCGCTCGTTCAGTCGTTTCGGATTAAGCGTAGTAACTGTCGTTTTTAACGAAAATACGGATATTTATTGGGCACGACAGCAAGTAGCAGAACGCCTCAGCGAAGCGAAAAATCAAATACCGGATGGTTTTGGTACGCCAGGTATGGCACCACTGAGCACTGGACTCGGTGAAATCTATCAATACATCATCCGTCCAAAGAACGGGTATGAAGATAAATTCAATCCAACCGAACTTCGTACCATTCAAGATTGGATCGTGCGTCGACAACTCTTAGGGGTTGAGGGTGTCGCTGATGTCAGTGGTTTCGGTGGAAAGCTGAAGCAATATGAAATCGCAGTTGACCTCGTGCAACTAAAAGGCTTTGGTCTCTCGGTAAGTGATGTGTTTCATGCCGTTGGGACAAACAATCAGAATACAGGGGGCGCTTATATCGAAAGAAATTCAACAACAACATACATTCGGACCGAGGGACTCATGAAATCCATGGACGACATCGAGTCCACGGTAATTGCGCAAAGCGAAACGGGTATGCCTGTCCTTGTCAAGGATGTGGCCGATGTGCGTGTTGGTGCAGCCGTGCGATACGGGGCACTCACCTCAAATGCCGACGGAGAGGCAGTCGGTGGGATCGTTTTAATGCTTAAAGGTGCCAACTCGTCTAGGGTAATTGAAAAGGTGAAGGAGCGGATGGATCAAATTCGGAAAACATTGCCGGAAGGAATTGAAATTCAAGTGTATCTCGACAGAACAAAACTTGTGAATAACGCGATTTCAACGGTGTCAACCAACTTAATTGAAGGGGCATTGATCGTCATTTTTGTCTTGGTGCTGCTCCTTGGGAATCTTCGGGCAGGATTAATTGTCGCCTCGGTGATTCCTTTAGCGATGCTTTTTGCCATCTCTTTGATGAATGTCTTTGGTGTCTCCGGAAACCTCATGAGTCTCGGCGCTTTGGATTTTGGGTTGATCATAGATGGCGCAGTAATTATCGTGGAATCAACACTTCACTTCTTATACCATCGGGGAAATGTTCGACTAACTCAAGGACAATTGGATGAACAGGTGTATCAATCGGCCTCAAAATTCAGTAAGAGTGCAGTTTTTGGTCAGGTCATCATTCTTGTCGTTTACCTTCCTTTACTCGCACTTGTGGGCATCGAAGGGAAAATGTTCCGCCCAATGGCACAGACAGTGATGTTTGCGATTATTGGTGCCCTGATATTATCCTTGACCTATGTACCAATGATTTCCTCGGTATTCTTGAGTAAGAATATCGTCGTAAAGGAAAACATCAGCGACAAAATCGTGAACGCCATCAAACGGAAATATATCCCTGGATTGAATGTGTTTTTGCGAAACCAACGGGTTGTGTTGGGCGGATTAATTGCCCTCGTTGTGGTGAGCGTCATGCTCTTTTCTCGACTTGGAGCTGAGTTTATTCCTTCCCTAGATGAAGGGGACTTCGCTGTTGAAACGCGTCTTTTAACAGGGACAAGTTTGACAAAAACCATTGATGCCACCTCCAAAGCATCTGGAATTATCCTAAAAAACTTTCCAGAGGTGAAGCAAGTGGTGGGAAAAATAGGAACTGCTGAAATACCTACAGATCCAATGCCGATGGAGGCCTGCGATTTAATGATTATCCTGAAAGACAAAGATGAATGGGTCTCCGCAAAAACGAAGGAAGAGCTCGCAGAAAAAATTCAAGCAAAGTTGGAGGCGACAATGCCCGGTGTTTCTTTCGGATTTCAACAACCCATTCAAATGCGTTTCAATGAGCTCATGACAGGTGCGAAACAAGATGTCGTCGTGAAAATTTATGGCGAAGACTTGGAGAAACTAGGACTATATGCACACAATATTGGTAAAATCGCGACTGGAATCAATGGGGTGCAGGATGTATATGTAGAACAAATGACCGGATTGCCGCAGATGATTGTTCAATTCGATCGCGCAGCGTTGTCCAAATACAATATTTCAATTGAAGAAGTCAATCGTGTCATCAACATCAGTTTTGCAGGTCAAACCGCAGGATTATTGTTTGAAGGCGAAAAACGTTTCGATGTGGTGGTTAAATTGGATTCTACCAACCGCCTATCGGCTGAAGATTTGAAATCTGTATCGGTAACCTCGCCAACTGGAATCATGGTTCCCTTGGAAGAAATGGCGCATGTTGAATTTCAAAAAGGTCCAAATCAAATCCAGCGCGATGATGCCAAACGAAGAATCATCGTTGGGTTCAATGTCCGTGGACGCGATGTGGAAAGTATCGTCAACGAACTGCAATTGAAAATTGACAAGCAGGTAAAATTTGAACCGGGCTATTATCCAACCTATGGAGGAACATTTAAAAATTTGGAGAATGCACGAAAACGCTTGTCTATCGCGGTTCCTGTATCGCTTTTGTTGATTTTCTTTCTCCTCTACCTAACCTTCAAGTCAATGAAACAAGCGGCCTTGATTTTTTCAGCCATCCCAATTGCAGCCGTAGGAGGAATTTTGGCACTTTGGATGAGAGGCATGCCTTTTTCTATTTCTGCCGGTGTCGGATTCATCGCACTCTTTGGCGTTGCCGTGTTGAATGGTATCGTATTGATTTCTGAATTTAACTCACTGAGAAAAGAAGGGTATACAAATCGCCTACGCATTGTTTTGATGGGAACGCGGGTTCGACTTCGACCAGTGATGCTGACTGCCTTGGTGGCTTCTCTCGGATTTTTACCGATGGCTATTTCTCACGGTAGTGGCGCAGAGGTACAAAAGCCCCTTGCTACAGTGGTCATCGGTGGATTAATCACCTCCACATTGCTCACCCTGTTTGTTTTGCCAATTTTTTACTTACTCTTTGAAGGTGCCATGAAGAAAAAACGAAATTTGACAAAAGGGCTTACCACGCTATTCGTACTTTGCTTGTTTGGTGCAAATGCCCAGCTTACTGAAAAGTTGACTATTGAGCAATGCTTGTCCTTGGCAGAGAAAAACAATGCCGGGTATCAAGCCACGCAACTGCAAGCGGAAATTGAAGTGCTCAATGGAAAGGCGAACGCGGGACTTCCCAAGACAACCGCCAACTTCATGTATGGCCAGTACAATAGTTTTTACAACAAGGACAATAACATTACAGTCGGACAAACTATTCCATTTCCATCTGCGCTCGTAAAGGAACGCCAATTGGGTGAAATCAATGGGTTGAAAGCAGAGGTAGCCAGTTTTAATACGTGGAAGGATCTGAAGTTAAACATTCAAGAATGTTATGCGGACATCTGTTACCTCAACCAAAAGCGACTATTGTTGCTCGAGCAGGATTCGCTCATGAAGGCCCTGGAAGATCGGTATCTGATCAAAGAAGAATTGCGGGCCGCCACGAAACTTGATGTCGCATTGGTCCAATCGAAAAAGAAGGAATTGGAAAACGTGCTTTTGCGCAATGCACAGGAAATCAAAACGGCAGAAAATCGCTTGGCTTTGCTCATTGGTTCAGATCATCCCGTGACAGTGGCAACTGATGTTATGGTTCCCATGCCCATGTTCTCAGATACGACTCAACTGGATTTACACCCAAGTGTCCTTCAATATAAAGTGTTGGGTGAGTCGATTCAAACCGAACGTTCCGTTGCTGTAGCCCGAGCATTGCCAGACATAACCTTAGGATATGTGAGCCAAACGCTTGTGGGTTCGCACTCTGTGATGGGGGTAGATAAAAACTTTGGACCGTCAAGTCGTTTCAGTGCAGGACAAATAGGTTTAGAGTTTCCGCTGTTTTTTGGAGGGGTAAAGAATCGTGTGAAATCATTGGACGTGCGAGCTGCACAAAATACACTGGAAGGAACTTATGCTTACAATGAACTCATTGCGGCATACAATCAAGAACTTGCGAATTATGCGAATTACCTAGAATCAAAGGCGCTTTATCAAGAAAATTTATTGCCTCAGGTTGAAATCATGCGCGATCAATCTCACGAATTGTTGCAAACGGGAGAAGTATCCATGATTGAGTTTCTTCAAACTCGGCAATCCATCACAGAAATAGCATTGAATTATACGGAACTGAATTGGCAAATCAATCGCTCGATCTTTCGCTTGAATTGGTTTACAGAAACATTAATAAGATAAGAAATGAAAAAAGGAATTATACTGAGCATCCTGCTGGTGGGAATACTAATGGGATGCTCCTCAGAAGGGAATAAAGAGGAGGCAGCTCCAAAAGAAATGAAAACCTTGGTCTCCCTGAATCAAGACCAAATGAAAAATGCGGGCGTTAAATTGGGCAAGCCCATCTTGGAATCTATTGGGATGACTATTTATGCCAATGGGACAATGGAGGTTCCGCCACAAAACAAAACGGTTATTTCTGTTCAGTTTGGTGGCTTTGTGAAGTCCTTGGATGTGTTGGATGGTATGACCGTGCGCAAGGGCCAACGATTACTAACAATCGAACATCCAGACCTCATACAATTGCAGCAAGATTATCTTGAGGTGAATGGACAAAT
>CANGIC010000023.1 GCA_947453795.1 Flavobacteriales bacterium | reverse complement strand
TTGTTGACTACGGGTGGACATTTGTCGGTTCTGATGTTGAATTGGTTTCCCTGGAAAACGCCCAAAGCATTATTGACAACAATTCTGTCTTGAACAAAAAAATTGAGTTGCGTCATCAGCCCAAAAGAAGCAACATCTTTCAAGGCGTCATTCAACCAGAAGACCGCTTTGATCTTACGCTGTGCAACCCACCTTTTCACCGGTCTGCAGCGGAAGCGTCTGCTGGCTCCCTGCGAAAAGTAAAGAATTTAGGAAACAAAAAGGGTCATTCCTCTGTGCTCAATTTTGGTGGACAAGGGAATGAACTGTGGTGCGAAGGGGGAGAAATCCAATTTATCCAGACCATGATTCAAGAAAGCACTCTGTTTAAAAACAACTGCCGCTGGTTTACAACGCTTGTATCAAAGAAAGAAAACCTGATTGCGATTTACAAAGCATTGAAAAATGTTGTGGTAAAGGAGGTAAAAACCATCGAGATGCAGCACGGGAATAAGACAAGTCGGGTGGTGGCGTGGAGGTTTTAAGTTAAAAAAATCCTTGGGCTATAATTTTCCTACCTTCGCGCTGTGATTAAAGACCTGAAATACCACGCGCTGCTGCATGTCATCATCTTCATTTGGGGATTTACCGGTATTTTAGGAAAACTCATTCACCTTGACGCCTATCCCTTGGTATGGCACCGCACATGGATTGGGTTTTCTGCGCTGGCGATTGCCCTAGTTTTCATGAGAAAATCACTTCGTGTGACCTCGATGAAACAACTTTTTTCCATTGCTGCAGTGGGGATTATTGTCGCTCTGCATTGGATGACTTTTTACAAGTCCATTCAGCTTTCAACGGCCTCACTCGGGATCTTGTGTTTGTCTACAACAACGCTACATGTCACTTGGCTAGAGCCCTTGTTATTCAGAAAAAAGTTTTCTTGGGTAGAGTTTTTCTTGGGTTTGGCGGTCGTTTATGGGATTTACTTTGTGTCGGACGAGTTCGACGAAAAAGAATACGAAGCGCTCATATATGGACTTTCTTCCGCTTTTTTTGCAGCGCTCTTTAGTGTGTTAAACGGACAGCTATCGCGCCGCATTCCAGCACACACCATTTCACTTTACGAACTTATTTCCGCGTTTTTATTCTTGACTGTTTTCCTGTTTTTTCAAGGCGAAATCACGGCGGAATTGTTTACCATGAGGACCGAAGACTTCTTGTGGTTGCTCTTTTTGGGTATCGTCTGCACCTCGTTTACCTTCTTGGGTTCCATCGCGCTTGTGAAACGACTGGGTGCCTTTACGGTCTCGCTTTCCATCAACATGGAGCCCGTCTATACCATTCTTTTGGCGATTTTCATTTTGCACGAAAACACAAAACTTAGCGTCCACTTTTATACTGGATCAGCTATCATTGTGCTGGTTGTATTTGTCAATATGTTCCTAAAAACGCTGCTTTTAAAGTGGGAGAAATCACGGCTTAATGGCTAAAAATTCCAACCATTTTTTCGCTTGTTCCACATTCAATACGCGCGGGAATTTATGTTGTGAACCCATCTTACCGGATGCTTTCATGAAGGCGTAAAATTGCTGAACGGGCAAGACCTTGATTTCAGGCGCCTGCAAATTGTACTTCCTAGCCGATGCATAATCGTCGTTCAAAGCGCACAATTGATGGTCTAGGTTTTGGACCAACTTCTGCTCGTCACATGGACTATCGCAACCCACAAACCAAACGTGCTTCTGCTGTTCAATGTCTGCGTAAATGCAATACTCTGAAATTTCTAAGTTCATGATTGTGGCACAAGCAATAACTGCTGCATTGATGTTTTCCAAGGATATGTGCTCGCCCACCAAACTTAAATACTGCCTAATTCTTCCTGTTATTACCAATTCATGAGCGGACACATTCGTAAAGCGGACCAAATCGCCAATTAAATAGCGCCATAGTCCCGCATTGGTGCTGATGACCATGGCATAGTCAAGGCCTGTTTGAATTTCACTCAAGGTAAAAGCCGTGAACTTATCCCGTACTTGACCTTCTTCGTCAAAATATTCACTCGTAAAGGGAATAAACTCGTAGAACACCCCCGTATTTAAAATCAAGGTCATTCCTTGCTTGTTGGGAGATGTTTGATAGGCAAAATACCCTTCACTGGCCAGGTAGGTGTCCAATAAATGAATTGGTTTTCCCACTACTTTTTCCAGTCGAGGCAGATAGGGTTGCATAAACACCCCGCCATGCACATACACTTCAAGATTTGGCCACATGTCGTGAATCGATGTCAAGTCATACCTTTCCACGACGCGCTCCATCAGCATGATACACCAACTCGGAATGCCGGCAATAATACCAATATCCCATTTGGGCGCCTTCTCTATCATGGCCTCAAGTTTATCGTTCCAATCTTTGATCGCGGCAATTTTACTTCCTGGCTTGGTGATCGGACTGACAATGAGTGAGGTGTGCTTTTTTAAGATGCCGCTCAAATCCCCTTCGATATGTTTCCTTTTTTTTGTAAGTTTTGTGCTGCCCCCGACAGCCAATGCTGATGCGTTGTAAAAGTGCTCCGAGAGGTTTAAATCGTGTAGGGTTGATAACTGACGAAGACTTGTTTTTTGGAAGGAACGAATCATCTTTTCTGATACAGGAATCCGTTTACTCGGTGACCCTGTTGTTCCTGATGACAATGCAAAATATTTTACCCTTCCCGGCCAGGTGTGGTCTTTTTTGCCTTCAATCGTTGTGCTTAACCACAACGAATAAAAATCTTCGTATTCGGTGATTGGTGTTGTTTGCTGGTAGGACTTGATCGGATTTTTGTCTGTCGCCACTTTTGAAAAAGAATGGGCCAAACCAAAGGTGGTGTTTTTCGCGTATTCCAACAGTTTCACCAAAGTTTCGCGCTGTGTGGCGTGGCTTTTTCCACGTCTCACCACACGCTTGTAATTGATTTGATTCGTTCTTTTTAAGAGCTTTCCAATGATTGCCATGCGTGGTGTTTTTATGTAAAATTAATGACGAAAGTTTTCTTCTGCGTCATCGTTTCTTTATACTTTTGTTATGAATCACTTTCGGTAAAAATCCGCTCTAATGAACACTAAAAACTTTATCGTGCCTCACGATTTTACGCAGGTCGCTGAAAACGCCCTAGACCACGCAATTGCCACTGCGCGCCCATTGAATGCACAAATATATGTGCTTCATGTGGTCAATAAAGAAAAACAAATTGCTAAAGCTGAAGAGCAGCTTGCAACCGTTCTTCGTGTTCATGAAACATCTGGGGTTACTTTGATTCCAACGGTTCGTGTGGGGAGCATTTTTGAGGACATCGGTGAATTTGCCGCAGAGCACCATTCGGAGCTTATTTTTATGGGAACACACGGCGCTCACGGTTGGCAGCATGTTACCGGGAGTCATGCCTTGAAAGTGATTACCAGCTCTTCGGTTCCGTTTATCATTGTTCAGGAAAAGGGCATTAAACCAACGGGTTACGACGATATTGTTGTTCCTATGGATTTACACAAGGAAACAAAACAAAAACTAGCGATTGTGGCCAATATTGCCACCTATTTCAATTCGCGTGTCCATGTCATCACGCCGGATGAATCCGATGATTTTTTGCGGCACCAGGTACAATCGAACATCCTCTTTGCTAACAAGTTTTTTTCAGAACGCAACATTGAAGTGACCACAACCTTGGCGCCAAGCAGCGGATTTGACAAAGAAGTAGTGAAGCACGCCGTCAGCTTGGACGCTGATTTAATTGCCATCATGAACTTGAATCGCTCTGGATTTTTGGGAGCGCTTGGTACAAATTACGAGCAATACATCATCACCAACGATGCACGTATTCCAGCATTGGTGGTTAACCCCATTGATCTTAGTCCTTACGGACAGAGCATTCTTTTTAGTTAGACGTTTAGATTTTAAGACATCATGATTTTAAGAGATTAAGACAAAGGGACAAAAGACCCGTCAGCCGCGGCTGACTGAAAGACAAAGGACCGCTGCGCTAAAAGACTTGATCATACACTGAATTCCGTCGGGAACAAATTCCGTTAGGAACAAATTGCCGACGGCATCAAATTCTTGTAAGGACAAAGGACACTTCTTCGCTCTTTGAGCTTCGAAGGACAAAGGACCGCTGCGCTTAAGGACTTAATCAATCTTCGATTTGTTTAGATTCAATGAAGTAATTCGTAACTCGTAACTCGTAACTCGTAACTCGTAACTAATAATTATAACATCAGTCCTCATATTCATCGCGCTCGAGTCGGTCGCGGATCTCTTGGATGTTTTCCAATTTCTTTTCTTGACGGGTGTTTATCGCAGTGTCTGTGAAGTAACGGTGTGCAGTTAAGAATTGGATTTGAATCTCGTCCCATTTGCGGTCTGAATCAATTTTCCCGTGTTCGCGTAACTCACGACGCAAACGATCGGCAATTTCATGAAAGTCTTCTCTACCCAAATAATCCAAGTCCG
Source organism: Flavobacteriales bacterium (assembly GCA_947453795.1). Taxonomy (GTDB): domain Bacteria; phylum Bacteroidota; class Bacteroidia; order Flavobacteriales_D; family Crocinitomicaceae; genus M0103. Next base: position 16,502 of record CANGIC010000023.1, on the reverse strand, counting down.
CATCGCACATGATTTCTTCGAGTTTATTTTTAGGATTGTGGGGGATCTGCGTGACATAAATCAGCTCTTTTATGGTGCCAATGTGCTGTTCGGTATAGCCATACTTCGGCAAGATTTCTTCTGCCAAACGCGCGCCGATCGGTTCGTTTTTATCGTACTGCTCCACAAATCCCGCGTCGTGATAGGTGGCTGCCGTCTTCAGGAGGAACAATCCTTCATCGGTAATTCCCTCTAAGAGCGCCAAGCGTTCGACCGCTTTTACCACATCAATGCTGTGCTCTATACTGTGGTAGTGTAGTTTTTCAGAAAGACCTTGTTCCAAGACCCGAATAATGTGTCGTTCGGCCTTGTAATAATTGATGGAGCTAAAGTGGTGAAGATTGACAATTTGATGGAAGCGTTCGTTCGGCAACACACCCTCTCCATTGATTGAAAGTTCCGGTTTGATGCGGTCCACCGTGTACATGTCGATCAAACCCTTACTTTTTGACTGCGCCTTACCCCTGAATGTGCATTCAAAATACGGTTCAATGAACTTAAAGGTGTTGCCTGTGATGGTCACCTTGCCTGGTTCGCCCAACATCTCCATGCGCTGTGCTTGATTGACTGTTGATCCCCAAATATCGTAGGCCAAGCGTTCACTTCCGATTACACCAGCGGTCACCTCCCCGGTATTAATACCCAAGCGCAGCTCCCAGTATTCTTGGTTGTGCGCAATGGCATTGTACTTTAATGTTGACATGTAGTGCTGAATTTGCAAGGCCGCAAGACAGGTGTCCACAGGGTTCGTTAGGTTGCGCACAGGAACACCACCCGCACACATGTACGCATCCCCTATCGTTTTAATTTTTTCTAATCCGTTGGCAACAATTATTTCATCAAACTTCCGGAAATACACATCAAGCTTGCTGACCAGTTCTGTTGGTGTCATGCGTTCCGCGGCCTTGGTAAATCCAACAAAATCGGTGAACAGTACAGATACCGTTTTATAGGCACGCGCACTCGCTCGACCAAGGTTTTTTAACTCTTCCGCGGTAGATTCGGGGATAATGTTTTTAAGGAGTTTTTCAGATTTATCTTTTTCTATTTGCAAGAGGCGTTGTTGCTCGATGACTTTGTTTTTTTCAAGTTCAAGTTGTTTGCGTTGGTTTTCAATTTTTTCGTTTTGTGCACGTATTTCGCGTGTTCGATCGGCAATTTTCATTTCCAAGCGCACCTGATCGCGCCGTGCAGAGTTGATCCGTTCACGCACAAAAATGCGAATAGCTACCGCCAACACCACACAAATGATGACTATAAACCACCACGTGGCCCAAAACGGGGATTTTATTTCAATAGAAAGCAAGGCGGGTACTTTACTCCAAGGTCCCTCGCCAATGCGGGCATAAATCTTCAACACATACGTTCCAGGTGATAAAGAGCTAAAGCGCAATTCATTCGTTGAACCAATAAGCATTTCTCCTTCATCAGCCCCCTCTAAAATGTATTTGTAATTAATGAGATCTGGGTGGCTTAAATTGGACGGTTGAAAGCGCACGGAAAAGCTGCGTTGTCGATAGCGGAGGGTAATTAAATCTGTTTGGGATATAGGGTGTTTCAAAGGCGAACCTGCATCACCCGGCAACAACCATCCTTTGTCCAGCTTGAATTTTACAATCTTTACAGAAACATCTTTCGATTTCAAAGACAACTTTTCCGGTCGGAAAAAATTGTAACCATAGATTCCTCCGAAATAGAGCTCGCCATTTTTACTTCGAAGGTAAGCGCCAATATTGAATTCATTGCTCATTAAACCGTCTCTTTCGGTATAATTCACACATTTACTTCCATACCGATCAAAGCGGCACAACCCTTTGTTGGTACTCAACCATAGATGCTTGTCTCCGCCTTTCAACACCCCATATACCACGTTGTTTGGGAGCCCTTGTTTTTTCTGAAAGACATCTAGTTTCTTTGTTTGATCGTTCCATTTCATAAGCCCAGAACCAATTGTTCCAAACCAGTATTCATGGGGTCCTGTTTGACAAATCGAGCTGATGTAGTCCTTAGATGCTTTCAAAAACAAGGCGTTGTATTCGTACGGGCGAATACTCGGTTTTCCGTTTTTCACAACAAGCATGCTTAATTCACCTGAACTCGTAGCAAACCATATTTTACCGTCGGTATCTTTATACACCACACGACAAACACCTGAGGCGATGGATTCTTTTGGGTGTTTTGCGCGGTGCTCAAAGACTTGTGCCTCCTTCGATTTGAGGTCAATGAGCAAGGCGCCAAGGTTTGTTGCCAAGAAATACTTTTGGTCTTTCCAGTGCACAATACCATACACCCGGCTGTGTTTTGTTGCGGCCTTTGATTGAATTTTCAGCGGAGTAAATGAATACCCACCACCTGGGCGAATTAACAACTCGAACATTCCGTCTGCACATCCTGCCAAGATGTGATTTTGGTCTATCACATACATCGATAGCACCGCCGTTTCGTCCCCCTCCCCAAGCGCTGTGTTTATGTCGGAGCGGTAAAATTGCTCAAAAACACCTGTGCTTCTATTTCTGCGAGAGATCCCCATGTCGGTACCAACGAAAATATATTTTCCGTTTTTATCTTCCCCAAAACTCCACACATTCGGTTTTGGAATTCCTTGGGTTAAATCTGCACTTGGACCTATGCCTAAAAACCCTTGAGTTGTTGGATCAAATCCCGACAATCCGCGTTTCGTACCTGCCCAAAAGGTGCCCGAATCGTCTAAAAACAGCACATTAATATCGTTAAATAAAAGGGCATTTTTTTGAAGTAAATCGTGCGCGCTCTTTGCGATTTCTCCATTCGGGAAAACCGTATAAAGGCCTTGTCCGGAAGTCACAATATAGGTTGTTCCATCTGTCGTTTCAACCAAATCAGTGACAGAAATCATTCCCCATTGTGCGCTGATATTGGTAAAGGTGGGCACAAAACTTTGGTTGGCATACACAAAATCGTAAACCCCTTGGTTTGTGCAAAAATATGTTTTTCCTCGCGCTGTGGTGACAATGCGTTGGACAAGGTTTTGAGTAGCGCTTATGGGCAGCAGTAGTGGTTTACAGCGCGTTTTTGTGACATCGGTTAAAAACACACCTTTGTCCTCGGTAACAATAAAAATTCCACCATCCTGTGCGTTATATACCCCATGGATGCGACGAGAAGACGTAAGTTTTGAGCATTCCGTAAATTGGCTTGTACGTGGGTCAAACGAAACAACACCCTTACCTGAAGTTGCTAACCATAGAATTCCTTTTTGATCTTTACAAATGCCCTCTATCTGTAAGGCAATTTTTCCAGGAATGGTATAATGCTGAAATCGCTCATTTTTAGGGTTAAAAACACTCAATCCGTTGGCTGTTCCAAACCACAAACACCCGTCGTTGGTTTTTATTCCACACTTGATGTATTCGCTTTTTAATCCCTCGCTATCTTCGGAGGAGAAGACCTCAAACTGTTTCCCGTCAAAACGATTCAATCCATCTTGGGTACCAATCCACAAGGCGTGATTTTCATCTTGAAGTAAGCACGTAACGGAACTTTGTGAAAGTCCTTCGTTGATAGAAAAATTGGAAAAACGGTAGGCAGACTGTCCTGTCGCAGCAAATTGTGCGAAAAATAAAAACAGGATAATCGTCCACTTCATCATTTCAACACGAGCAATTTATTGTTGCTTAGCGATCTGTGCCGCACCGCCTATCGATGCATTCTCTAGGTCGCGGTCAAACATATACATTCCACCCTTGTCACCACCAATCAAACGAAGTTTATCCAACACTGTTCGCGCCAACGCTTCTTCTTCCAATTGTTCAGATACGTACCATTGCACAAAATTGTGTGTGGTATAGTCTTTTTGTTGCAGGCAAATGTCTACCAAATTGTTGATGCTTTCCGTAACACTTATTTCATGAGACAACAACAATTCAAAGACATTTTCCAAATCATTAAATTCCTTGGGTGCCTCTTCGATTGATGGAATCAGGGCTTTTCCTCCGCGCTCATTGATAAAATGTATCAATTTAAGCATGTGAAAACGCTCTTCATCAGAATGTTGATACATGAATTTTGCAGTTCCATTTAAGCCATTACTTTCTGCCCAAGAGGCCATTGCAAGGTAATATTGCGAGGAAGAGGCCTCTTTTTTAACTTGGTCATTCAAGGCGCTTTCAACATGTGGGTTCATTCTGTGGTTTTTTAAGAATACTCGTTAAAGTTACCAAGTTTAGACATACTTTATACGAAGGAATTTGATAATCATAAAAAGAAGTGGGTGTTTGTCGTTATCAAAAACCAATAAAGCCGTAACTTCAAGCGATGCAAATTGTGAATAGTTCAGTATTCGTCGGGATGACGATGGTGGTGTTTACGGTAAAAGCATTGATTTAACTACAATTCATGTCAAAAAAGAAAGGCAGTAAACCTGCAAAAATGAAAAACAGTCTTGTTCACATCGTGAGGAAGGTGTTCGACAAAAATCCCGATAGTGTACTATCACACAAACAAGTATGTGTACTCATTGATATCCGTGAAAACGCGTTAAGAAAATTGGTGTTCGATGTGTTACAGGATCTTGCACACGATGGATTTTTGCAATCGCATGCACATGGCGTTTACTCCCTATCCGTGAAAAACGGTTTGGTGGAAGGTTCCATTGAACTCACTGCGCGTGGGGCTGGATTTGTTGTTACTGATGATGAAGAATCAGATATTTTTATAGCCCCACAAAACTTAGGTCAAGCACTCAACGGCGACCGCGTGCGTGTACGGATCTTCAAACGCGGAAAAACCAGAAACGAAGGTGAGGTAATTGCGGTTTTAGAACGTGAAAAATCGCAGTATGTAGGCACCATTGAATTGCACGATAAGTTTGCTTTTTTAGTTCCCGACAACCTCAAAGCCGGAACGGATATTTACATTTCTAAAGAAAAATTAAACGGGGCAAAAAATGGAGATAAGGCCTTGGTAAAAATCACAGTTTGGCCAAAAACTTCCGATAACCCTTACGGTGAAGTTGTTGAAGTTCTAGGTAAACCAGGCTCGAACGATACCGAGATGATCAGTATTTTGTGCAATCATGGTGTTGACTATAAGTTTCCACAAGCCGTCTTGGCTGAGGCAGAAACTGTTGGTATGGATCTCGACGACAAAGAAATTGCTACGCGTCGTGATCTGCGTGGTACAACAACCTTCACTATTGATCCAGTAGATGCCAAAGATTTTGATGACGCGCTATCCTTCCGTAGGTTAGAAAATGGACACATTGAATTGGGTGTTCACATTGCGGATGTAAGCCATTATGTGCGGCCTGGAAGTGCTATGGATACCGAAGCATTGAAGCGTTCAAATTCCGTTTATCTTGTCGATCGCGTCGTGCCTATGTTGCCCGAGCAATTGTCCAATATGGCTTGCTCATTGCGGCCAAATGAGGATAAATACAGTTTCTCCGTAATTTTCGAAATAGACGAGGCGGGTATTGTTCATGACCAGTGGTTTGGTAAAACAGTTATCCATTCCAACCGTCGATTTAGTTACGAAGAAGCCCAAGAAATCATCGAAGGAAAAGAGGGTGATTATAAAGATGAAATCCTTATTTTAGATAAAATCGCTAAAATTTTGCGGAAATCGCGTTTAAAACACGGCGCTTTAAGTATTGAATCAGAAGAAATGCGTTTCCGATTGAACGATGAAGGACACCCTATTGAGGTGATGATTAAGACCTCAAAAGATGCACACAAGCTGATTGAAGAATTCATGTTATTGGCCAATAAATACGTGGCAAAATTTGTGGCTGCACCAAAAAAAGGGCGGGATACTGTTCCTTTTATTTTCAGGGTACACGACCGACCTGATGCTGCAAAAATTGCGTTGTTCAATGTCTTCATAGAAAAGTTTGGATACAAAGTCGATGCACGTCAACCGGATAAAATAGCATTGAACATGAATACCCTTTTGGATGAAATTCGTCACACACCAGAATATTCTTTGATCCAAACGATGGCCATTCGCTCAATGGCAAAGGCCACTTATGAAACAGACAATATTGGTCACTACGGACTTGCTTTTGACTTCTACACGCACTTTACCTCACCGATACGGCGCTATGCCGATTTGGTTGTTCACCGCATCCTACAGGAAGAATTAACGACCCAGAAGCACCGCTATGGAAAAGAACTTTCAGAGGTGTGTAAGCGCATTTCAAAGATGGAGCGTAAAGCGGTCGAAGCAGAACGGGAATCCACAAAATATTTCCAAACCGTTTTTGTGCTGGATCATGTCGGTGAAGTATTTACGGGAATAGTTTCAGGGATTGCAGAATTTGGGATGTTTGTGCGCATGGACGGCAATCAATGTGAAGGCATGGTTCCCATGATGGAAATTCCTGGAGATCGCTTTTACTTTGATGCGGATAAATACCGGATTGTTGGATCGCGTTCCAAAAAGGAATACAACTTCGGGGATAAGGTAACGGTGCGCATTTCAGAAGTACACACGCGGAAGCGGCAAATTGACTTGGAATTAATTGCGTAAAAGCGCTTTAAACCAGTTGAATGCGTGCACTTAAATCTTCGCGGTAAGAACCACCGATAGGAATGATTTTTTTATCCTTTTCTAAGGATAAATTTGGAAATTCTATGGATGCAATTTTATCCATTCGCACGATAAATGATCGGTGTACGCGGATAAAATCCAAATTCCCCAATTTCATTTCAATGTCCTTCATGGTTGAATGGATCGTATAGCGTGCTTCAGCCGTATGAATGACCACATAATCTTTCAATGCTTCCACGTAAAATACATCCTGAGTGCGCAATTTTACCAACTTGCTGTTTGACTTCACAAAGAAGAAATCTGTCAGCACTTCTTTTTGTTCAACGACTGAATACAGGAAATTGCGTTCTCTGACGATCTCTTGTTCCTTCTGGTGCTTGTACACAGCCAATTCAATATTGGTGTGCAAATCCATTTCTTTAAACGGCTTAATGATGTACCCAAAAGGTTCTGCAATTATCGCCTTAGTTAAGGTTAAATCATCGGCATACGCAGTGAGAAAAATGACAGGAACAGCGAATTCCTTTTTGATGATTTCAGCGGTTTCAATTCCCGATAGCTCTCCTTTGAGATTGATGTCCATTAGGACCACATCAGGATTGAGCTCTTGGACCATTTCAATGGCTTTCTCACCATTCGAACAAGCTCCTGAAACGCCATATCCAAATCGCTGCAACGAATGCTGAATATCCTTCGATACGATCGATTCGTCTTCAACTACAAGAATATTTATTTTCGTCATCTCAAAAAGCTTGATGTCCAAAGTTATTTAAAAATTTCCGACAAGTAAGGTCAATTTTTCATTTCAACTTACCAAATCGAACATATAATATAATAAAAGAGATTTATTTTTTAAAAGAAGATTTATTATTCTTTATTAAGGGTGTTCATATGTGTGAAAAAAGAATTCGTTTTGCTTTGAAATGTGCTCATCAACAAAATGAAGTCAGTTATAAACATGTTTTAACCTACTTAAAATTACTGATTATTAATGGATTATCAATTAATTAACATTTTATCCTTCACTTACCATTGTGTATATTTTAGTTAACTGAAATGCAGTTTTTATGTGTTTAACTGCACTCATAAATATACCATAAGTCACCCAAACTTTCCTTGCGTATGTCGTTTGCATTTTGCTTTCTTAAAATAGATGAACTGTGCAAGACAAATCTTTGAATAGTTGTTAACCCTAATTCACAATTTTTCCGTTTTTGATGTGTGAAACCGCGTCTACAAAACCCTGTGTTTACGGCATTTCTTTCTCCTCAAAAAAGCACGAATGTTTAAAACTTGGCGGCATTGTGTATAAGCATTACCTTTGAAAAACAAAAAACACGCGATTATGAAGATTATTCCAATTGGCGCTGATCACGCAGGATTTGAACTCAAAGAACACATTCGTCAGTATTTAATCGACTTAGGGTATGAAGTTAAGGATTTCGGTTGTTTTTCGGAAGAGAGCATCGATTATCCTGACTATGCACATCCTGTAGCGAACATGATAGAAGAGCATCCAGGTATGCGGGGAATCTTAATCTGTGGATCAGGAAACGGCATCAATATGACGGCAAATAAACATGCGGGAATTCGCAGTGCTCTTTGTTGGAAGAAAGAAATAGCGGAATTGGCGCGTTTACACAACAACGCAAACATCATGGCCTTACCTGCGCGTTTTATTTCTGTGGATGAAGCAAAGGAAATGGTGGAAGTGTTTTTAACCACAGAATTCGAGGGAGGAAGACACCAAAAACGCGTGGAGAAAATCGCACTTTAAGCGCTACTTTTCCTGAAGTAATTCCTGAATAAAGCGTTCTGTTTCTTCGGTGTATTCGGTATAATAAGAACCTGTTCCGGGACCACTAAATCCAGTGTGAACCTTTTTTACTTGTCCATCGCGCCCAATAAAAATGGCCGTAGGGAAAGAGATGATGTCTGTCAACATTTTGAATTGTTCTGATGCCAATGCTTTGCTCGAGGTACCGCCAATCACAATTTGATAGGGTATGTTCAGCCGTTTTTGCAATTGTTTGATGCGTTCCATGTGTTGCACAGGATCTTTACCTGTTTCATAAGCCACAGCAATAATTTCCAATCCTTGTGCGTGGTATTTCTCATATAATGATAGAAAATACCGTGTTTCATCCAAACAATTTGGGCACCACGAACCCATGATTTGAATGATGGTCACCTTGTTTGTATATTCTTCAGAAGGGAAGTTAAATTCACCATAAGGCGCTTCAGCGGGAACGTTATTTAGTGTAAAACGAAAAGGTTCATGGATTTCGATTTTCGTTAGTGTGTCTGGATCAGGAAGTGAGGCGTTTTCATTCCGCACCGCCATCCATTCTCCTTTCCAATGTTTTCCGCTGTAAAAATGTCCCAGTAGAGTATCGCCTTTAATGCGTCCCGTGAACATCCAGGCATGGGTTCCATCCAGGCAGGACAAGACAACGCTATCGGCTAAAACGATTCCTTCCAAAAAGCGATAATCCCCTGTTTCTGTTAGAAAAGTACCACTTAACCATTGTCCATCTTGTGTAAATACACCTACCGCAGGGTATGCATCGTTGGTACCAGGATCAAAGGTTGCGGCCCATTTTCCAGCTATATTGCTTGGGGGGTAGAACGTGCTTAGGAAGTGAAGCGGATGGTAAAAGTCGCCATAGGTAATCGAGCAAGGAATGCGGTAATTCTCCCCTTTTTGGAAGTTTTGCCAATAGCCAATCAACCCTTTCTTGGAGACTTTCCATACGAATGTTGAATTGAAAAACGGAAACCGAGCATGAAGCGAATCATTTTTCATCACCACATCTGTCAGTTCGATTTTTTCCTCCGCGTTCATAACGGTTAGTCGGTATGAGCCATCTTCTTTCAAAGCAATATCAAACTTAAAGTACATCACCGCGTTAGTGTCCAAGAGCAAGGTTCCCGTCCATTTTCCTTCCTTCAATTTAGGAAGGACAGCGCCTTTTCCGGCAAATAGAGCGGTAGTAGAACTGATAAAAAGTAGGGAAAGAAGAAATGGTGTGATGTATCTCATAGCGTTATTATCCATTCGAAAGTACTTGTTTTATACCTAACTTTAAAGCGGATGCAACCTTTTTGGAAACATATATGTCTTTTTGTCTGAGTGCGCTATGGATGATATTACGCTAGTCAACGAATGTGTGAAAGGCAACGCCAGGGCGCAACGCATGTTGTTTGACAAGTTTGCGGGAAAAATGATGACGGTGTGTTTGCGCTATGCAAAGAACGCTGAGCAGGCAGAAGATGTTCTTCAGGATGGATTTGTGAAGGTGTTTATGAAGCTTTCAGATTTCAAAAAAGAAGGATCTTTGGAAGGTTGGGTTCGCCGCATCATGGTGAATACCGCCCTTGACCAAATTCGCAAGGATGTAAAGTTCAAGAGTGATCTCGACATTGAAGATGTGGGATACAAAATTGAGAACAATGCATTTATTGCGGAACAGTTGATGGCGGATGATTTGATGAAGCTGGTAAGGTCCATGCCTGATGGGTATCGTGTGGTATTTAACATGTTTGCCATTGAAGGGTATTCGCATGCAGAGATTGCGAAATCTTTGGGTGTGACTGAAAACACATCGAAATCACAATATTCCCGTGCACGAGCGTATTTGCGCGAACGATTAGAAAAGAAATGAGTGAAAAAGATACCATAAAGGAATTATTTAGTGACAAACTGAGCAGTTTGGAGTCACAGGTGCGTCCTGAAATGTGGGGAAATATTTCTTCTCAAATTGGTGCTGTGTCGGCCACTTCAGGTTTGTCTGTATTCACGAAAGTTGCGCTCGGAATTACTGCTGCTGCCTCTGTCGCTGTGGTTGGGTATTTCATGTACAACGGCGAAGAGCAACCACAATCAACCCCGGCCAAAACCGAAGAAAATTCAGCTAAAAAGCAGGGAAAAGAGGTACAGCATACGACTGAAGTTACACCTGTTTCAACTGAAAAGGTCGCTTCAGTAAATGAAGATCTCAACGATCAAACTGCAATTTTGGATGAATTCATGCTGTCGTTTGACCCTGAAAAAGCTCAATACAGTATCGGACCAGAAACACCAACGATTAGCACGGTCACTACGGAAACCACCTATATTGACGAAGAGGTTCACGCAGTAGAACAAGGTGTAATTGGGCAAGAAGAGTCAATCGTTGATCCAATTCGAACAAGCTCAGCAGTGGAAATTATCCTCCCAAATACATTTACACCCAATGGAGACGGTGTAAATGAGGTCTTGAAATTAGATCTGCCTCTGGATAAAATCAAAGAAGGAAGTTTTAGTTGTGTAGTCATCGACCGTTTTGGTAAAACGGTGTTTCAAACTGCGGATATCAACTTCCAATGGGATGGATTGTCAATGAATGGAGAACCAGTAAGTGTGGGTGATTATGTGTACTACGTAACTGCTGAAGATCAAAGTGGACTGATCATTTCCAAGTACAGCATGTTGCACATCGTGCGATAAGCCAGATTACCCTAGAGATTTATAGAATTTATTTACTGCGTAGTAATAAAATGCGAGACTGGTAATCAACAAAACATGACTCATGTCGTTGCGGTCGAACCATTGGTGAATGTTGATTTTCATGGACTGAAATACGGCCGAAGGAATTAAAATGAGTGTGCTGATCCAAAAAAATCGAAACGCTGCATCTATTTTTCGTTGGTAATAATAACCCAACAGTCCAAGTGACAACCCTAACCCAACAACAGAGTTTAAGGTGGGTACAATTAGGCCCTTAGAGGGGTCTTCGACAAGGTCAACAGTTGCATAGATGTATGTAGCTACCGCAATGGAAAGAACAAGTTTTAGATAGGATAGTGTTTGTAGCTTTTTACGCCATTCCACTTTAGGAAAAACGGAAATCATTGCCAACTCAATCATCAGCGCAGCAAACATACCACTGTACCAGGAGAAATATTTCCCCTTCAACCCCAAATAATTATAAAATAAATGTCCGAAACCACCCATCAAGAATCCAACCCCGAAAATGATAAAAAACCACCTCCAAAGGATGAAAAAAGCGGGGTGCTGTGTATGTGGTTTAATGCGTATGGCCAATGAAATAGCAACCGTAAAGAGGATGATATCGCCAATCATAGCATTGGGTTCCAAGAGGTGTAAACCCATGAAGTTCCATTCTATTTTCTCGAAGTCTTGACCGATCAACATGTTATTTACTTCCCTCCTCGAATTTTTTCATGTTCATTAAAATAATGCGTTCCACAAGACTTGGAAATCGGGATTGCAGAAAGGAGTTTAGTTTGCCAAGACCAGAAAGTGTTGTAATGAATTTTCTTTGGCGTATGTTTTTAGCTACTGCGCGCGCTACAAATTCCGTGCTCTGTACCTTGCGGTTCTTCCGTGTTTCGAGTACCACCATCGCGCCATCCGCCCCAATAGCTTCCTTGTTGTGTGCAATCTCCGTCATAGCGACATAAATCAGACCGACATGAATGCCGTGCTTGGCTTCTTCGATGCGGATGGATTCAGCGATGCCACGCAAAGCCATTTTAGACGCTCCGTAAGCGGATAACAGCGGCAATCCACGGATTCCTGCTAAACTGGAAATAAACACAACGCTTCCTTTTGTCTCGCGCAAATAAGGCAACGCAGGAATGGTGGGGTTAATGGTGCCCAACACATTGCTTTCAAACACTGTTTTAAACACATCGGGATTCACCTCTGCTACCGTTCCGCGCATTGAAACACCGACATTGTTGATGAGGATATCGATTTTTTGAAACTGTTCAAGCGCGCGATCAATCAACTCTTTTCCCCCCTCTTTCATGGACACATCGCAACAAACACTGATTACACGGTCGTGGTATTGCCGAATGAGGGCTTCTGTTTCTGCGAGTCGTTGAGTATTTCTACCATTCAGCACAATACTAGCCCCTTTCGCGGCCAATTCCAAGGCGATTGCTTGTCCAATTCCACGACTAGACCCCGTGATGATGGCTACTTTTCCATGCATTGTTCCACTCATTTTTGGTTGCGCTGGTAGTGAATTTCTGGGTGAAACTTCAATGCTGTAAAGCAGTTTGTCCACGCCATGGCTACATGCACCAAGAAAGCAATCCAAATGGTACCCGAAGCTAGGGTAAGTAAACACAACACCAACCCTAAAGGAATTGCGCCAATTGTTTCGTCCAAACCTTTTGGTATGTGTGTGGCAGAATACAATGCAATATTCACCGCGATTGCAGGCCAAACACCGAGGGCATCCACCAAAGGAAACAAGAGTGTTCCACGGAATAAAAATTCATATCCAAACAGGTATAATGCCCAACCCAATGCCGCAATGAAAACCGTTTTGTTGGTCCACACCTTTGCGCGAATTTGCGGATAATTGACCAAGTTCTTCGGTTTTTTGGCGCTAATGTAGGCCAAGGGAATAACAAGCACTGACAGCCCTAAAGTCCAAACAATAGTGAACAATGTTGTGGAGGGAATAAAGGTTAAACCATATTCGGAAAGGGAGTATTTAGGAAGAAAAATGAGACAAATCACAGACGGAATTACCCCCATAGCGAGAAAGCCAAAGTACTTCGTAAAAAAGATGTGCTTGAGCGAAGCGGTATCGAAATCGTTCTTGACATAAAATCGGTCTTTGATCGCGCTTGACTGTGCTGTGAACCAATAGATAACGAAGAACACCAATGACAGTACGATTGGCAAAAAAGAGGTTAAATCGTCGAACTGCCAAGACAAATCGACATCAAGAGTTTGGTATTTCATTATTTCTTATCGAGGTAATTGTTTTCTTTAAACCAATCGAAACACTCTTTGATGGCCACTTCTAAGGGTGTTTGCGGCATGAGTAACTCACGCTGTGCCTTGGCGGCGGAATAATAATGCTTTTCCGTAGAAATCCTTGCTAATTCTGTAGTTACAGCGGGGTAATACCCAAATATTCCAGCAAAAAAGGAGTTGATTCTCCCATAAGATTGCACCATAAAGTTGGTTAATTTTCGGGTGGGTGTTTTGGCGCCAATCGTTTTAGCGATTAAGGCAAAAGCGTCTTTATACGAGAGGTTAACATTCCCAACAATATAACATTCCCCAATTCTGCCCATGGTAATGGCATTGGCCATAGCCGTAGCAACATCCTTCACAGCCACATAGTTTTTTCCTCCATTGGAATACCCAGGAACTCGTCCTTGGTGTACCGCTAGAATCATGGCGCCAGAGCTAGGCCGAGAGTCGTAAGGTCCGATCATAAAAGTTGGATTTACCACCAGTGCGGGCAACCCCTTTTCTTTCACTGCAGATAAAATCAACTGTTGCGCCTTGTATTTGGAATCCATGTAGTCAAGGCCATATTTTACAGAAAGATACGGTGTGTCTTCAACACCGGGAGCATCGAGTGAGGTTCCAAAGCTAAATGAATTTGCTGTTCCTACATAAATCAAGCGCCCAACTTTGTGCTTAAGCACCGCACCTATAACATGTTGAGTTCCGTTGATATTTACACGGTTGACCATTTCGTTTCGTGGCTTATACACACTAGTGGCAGCGGCACAATGGAAGACAACATTTTTTCCTGCCACCGCTTTATCGATGGAATCCGCATCGAGAATGTTTCCATGAATTACGGTAATGGGTAATCCTTTTAAGGTAAGTGGATCCTTTCCTGGTTCGACTAGAACACTAACGGTGTAGTTTCGGTGGATTAGTTCACGAACTAGATTGCTTCCTAGAACTCCGTCAGGACCGGTAACAAGAATTTCCATACAGTGGTTATTTCGTGCAAAGGTAGCCCCTTATTTTGGATTAGTGTCGTGTTGACACTTAAGAAAGGTTAAATAGAATTAAACGAAACCGTAGTCTAACTGAACATTAGTTGCAATGCCAAACTACTCGGTACGTGCGCGAGTTGGAATATTCAATGAGGCCATTCTTGTCACAAGCATCGGGAGTGGGTGTGCTGCTGTTTGTTGTTGCGAAAGATCCGTCCGTGTTTTGTTGTTGCGTCTCCTTGTAGCAATTGCACATTCCATTCGCAGAAGTGGGGCTTTCTGTGCCACAAGCTGCGAGTAATGGAAGAATTATTAGGAGTTTTTTCATGATATATTACGATGTATGCGCTGTTTCGGCTACAAAAATACGTATTGATTTTGATTCTAGGACAAATTATTTTTACTAAAACGCTGTAATATATGTGATTACCTCAATTTTTGGGGTGTTAGTGACTATACATTTAGGATGAGAAGTTATTTTATTATGTTGAATGTGATTCAATTTTTTTGGGAGTGCGATTGCATGGAATACATAGTAAGTGGATGGTCTTGGGGTCAAGTCCACTTAAAATCTCTGCTTGTTTTGTGAAAGTCTATTGTTTTTTGTTGAGGTCTTAAGCGGATTACCCTGTGATCCGAAGTATGGTTTGCCTATCAACACTCAGGTATTTTTCATTCGCCTTGGTATTTAGAATATTGATTGATTATTCGGGCTTGAACGATTGTGCATTTGGACGCCTTGTTTTTGATATGACCCCATCGGGGTCAGATATCTGTTGTTTTTTTGGGGAGGAGTGTTTACGACCCCATCGGGGTCGAATGGATTTATTGAATGTGTTTTATTGAGTTTTCAAGCGGATTACCCTGTGATCCGAAGTATGGTTTGCATATCAACCCAAAAACCCGCCTTTCTACGAAAGACTGTTGGACTTTTTTGATTTTCCTTGCCATTCAAGCGTTGCTTGATGGCTCAAGCGGATTACCCCGTGATCCGAAGTATGGTTTGCATATCAACCCAAAAGCCCGCCTTTCTACGAAAGACTGTTGGACTTTTTTGATTTTCCTTGCCATTCAAGCGTTGCTTGATGGCTTCAAGCGGATTACCCTGTGATCCGAAGTATGGTTTGCATATCAACCCAAAAACCCGCCTTTCTACGAAAGACTGTTGGACTTTTTTGATTTTCCTTGCCATTCAAGCGTTGCTTGATGGCTGGAAAATCAAAAAAGCCCAGTGCTACGCACCGGGCTTTTGTGTTGAGGTTTCGAGCGGATTCGAACCGCTGTACACGGTTTTGCAGACCGTTGCCTAGCCGCTCGGCCACGAAACCACTAGGAGTGCAAATATACCAAAAAAAATTATTCTTCAATGATGATTGCGACATTGTCCACATCGCCATTAATCGGAGGAGTGAGTTTTGTCACCTTGACGCGCAAAAATTCTATTCCTTTGGCTTCTCGTTTAATTCGGTCGACTATGCGCTGTCCAACTTGCTCAATCAATTTTGAACGAATGGCCATTTCCTCTTTTACAATATGATTGATCAACACATAATCAACTGTCTTGGAAAGCTCGTCGGTGAGGGCCGCCTCATGGAAGTTTGTATTTAACATAACATCAACCACGTAATGACCACCAATTTTTTCTTCTTCGGGCAAGCAGCCGTGAAAAGCATAAATTTTTATTCCGTTGACTTCAATGGTGTGTTTCATGCTTGATTTTTCAATGCCTCAACTGATGTAAGTCCTTGATTTATACGAGATAAGCTTTCTTCTTTTCCCAGAAATTCAGCGATTTCGAACATACTTGGGCCCATTCCAGTTCCCGTCAATAAAAGACGGAAAAGTGGCAAAACAGCGCCAATACCCAAATTCTTCTCCGAAAGGAAGTTTTTGAAGGCGGTTTCGATGCTTTCGTGTGTAAATGGTGTGATGTTCTCTAAAACGCCCTTCCACTCTCCCAAGATAGCTGCCGAGTCGTCTTTCCATTTTTTAGAAACAGTTTGCTCGTCGTATATGGTTGGTGCTTCAAACAAATAGCCGCCATCTGATAAAATGTCTCGAACGAATGTCGCGCGTTCTTTCATGAGATGACAAATTGTTTCTAGAGAATCTGAATCCAGTGGTTTGTCCATTTCCGATGCGAGCATTTCAGCCAACTCCTTCTCTGG
>CANGIC010000022.1 GCA_947453795.1 Flavobacteriales bacterium | reverse complement strand
CCAAAAAAACACAGTTTGGAGTTTTTGCGTGAACAAGCACATTTGCGTTTTCGTACGAATACATTTGGTGCGGTATTCCGCATTCGTCACGCTGTGGCTTATGCCATTCATAAGTTTTTTAACGATCAGAATTTCTATTATATCCACACGCCCATTATTACGGGATCGGATGCGGAAGGAGCAGGTGAAATGTTTCGCGTGTCGACCTTGGATGCACAAAATCCACCATTGACCGAAGATGGTGAAATTGATTACAAGCAAGATTTCTTTGGAAAGCCCGTGAACTTAACGGTGTCGGGACAGTTGGAAGCAGAACTTGCCGCACTGGCTCTAGGAAAAGTGTATACCTTCGGACCAACTTTCCGCGCTGAAAATTCAAACACATCACGTCACCTAGCGGAATTCTGGATGATCGAACCGGAAGTGGCTTTCAATGACATTCATGCAAACATGGATTTGGCGGAAGAGATGCTCAAGTACATTTGCCGCTATGTGATGGATAATTTCCCGGATGATTTGAAGTTTTTACACGATCGTGAGGCGGCTGAACAACAATCAAAGCCACAAAATGAGCGCAGTGAAATGGGACTAGTGGAGCGCTTACAATTTGTCGTGTCCAACGAGTTTCAGCGCATAACCTATACAGAAGCGATTGATGTGTTGCGCAATTCAAACCATTACAAAAAGAAAAAATTCCAATACGAAGTGGAGTGGGGGACAGATTTGCAAAGTGAACACGAACGTTTTTTGGTCGAGAAAGAATACAAACGGCCTGTGATCATTACCGACTATCCCGCATCATTCAAGGCGTTCTACATGCGCAGAAATGACCACAGCGAAGTTGGTCGTGAGACGGTTGCAGCGATGGATATCCTTTTCCCGGGCATTGGTGAAATGGTCGGAGGATCACAGCGAGAAGAACGCTTGGATGTGCTTCGCGAAAAATGTGCAGCATTTCATATTGCGGAAGAGGAGTTGTGGTGGTACCTCGACACACGCAAGTTTGGAACAGTGCCCCATGCTGGATTTGGACTCGGATTCGAGCGTATGGTCATGTTCGTAACGGGAATGTCAAATATCCGTGATGTGATTCCTTTCCCGCGCACGCCACAAAATGCAGAGTTTTAACCAATAATTAATCGGATTTCTTTACGAGTTCGATGTTGTGAACGGGCTGGTATACAAGAGGTACTTGTTCGACAACAACATCTGATTTGTCCAATCCAAACGCCGATTGATCGCTCAAGCTGTGCTGCTTCAACCAAAAGTAGGTGTTCAATAGGATGCCTTCGCGCAAGGTGAATTCATTTTCTGCAGAAAGGAATTTCTCGATGACCATAAATTTAAAGTCCGGTTCATTGTTGTATTTCGTTGAGCCGTCTGGACGGTTGTGGAGGTTGAGCTCCTTGTTTTTAATCAAATCTTGGACGATTTTCTTGAAATACAATTCAGTTCTAGGTTGTACACGGAATCCAACATGAATATTGACCTTGATGATTTTGTCATCCACCAGCTCATTTACATCATAGGAAAGTGTATAGGGTTCATTGGTTCTATGAAGGTGCAAAAACCAATACACATCCGCACGCTTGGGTTTTTTCGCCAAGATTGACTTGATGATTTTTTCTTCAATTTCATGCTTCACATTGGCCTTGGTTAAATAGACCATGTGGGTTGCAAATTTTGGAATTTCTTCGTCGTTAATCAACTCTTTGATCATTGGCACATGTTCGCCGAGATCAATGAATTTCGTGAACCGATTGGTAATGCGCCGTCCACGGTGAATGGTGTACATGATGAAAAAGAAGATGGAAGAGATAATCAATGTAATGTACCCTCCTTCTGGGAATTTCTGAATGTTCGCGATAAAGAAAGTGATTTCGATGGTGGCAAATAATAGCATGATGACTAAAACCAAGGCCTTGTTCCAGCGCAATTTGTACCACAAGAAAATGGTAAGTAAAAAGGTGGTCACCATCATTGTAATGGTTATTGCCAATCCGTAAGCGGCCTCCATGTTGGATGAGGTTTGAAAATGCAACACCATCAACACACAACCAATCCAAAGTATAATATTGACACTTGGAATGTAAATCTGCCCCTTGATATTTGACGGTTGTCGAACAGCTACTCGCGGCCAAAAGTTCAAGTTCATGGCTTCATTGATGAGGGTGTAACTTCCACTGATTAATGCTTGAGAGGCGATAATTGCAGCCGAGGTTGCGATGATGATTCCAGGTATCAAGAACCACTCGGGCATGATTTCATAGAAAGGATTGAGTCCATGCATGGTGGCACCTTTTCCTAAGCTCATGAGATAACTGGCCTGTCCCATGTAATTGACAACAAGGCATACCTTTACAAAAACCCATGTGATGCGGATGTTCTTTCTTCCGCAGTGGCCTAAGTCAGAATAAAGGGCTTCCGCTCCCGTTGTTGCGAGAAATACAGCCCCCAATAGGATAAATCCTTGTGGATAGTTGACTAGAAAATCGATGGCATACTTTGGATTTAATGCATTAAGAATTTCTGGGTGGTCGATTATTTTCGAAAATCCAAGTACAAAAAGCATGGAGAACCACACCATCATTGCCGGACCAAAAACATAACCTACGGTGTGCGTTCCAAAGCGTTGAAAAAAGAATAAGCCCGATATAATTACGATGACAATGGGTACCGTATGAATATCTTTCAGGGCTTCAAACTTCGAAAGTCCTTCAACGGCAGATGAAACAGAAATGGGTGGTGTAATGATGCCATCGGCCAACAAGGTAGATGCACCAATGATGGTTGGAATCAAGAAGTACTTGCCATAACGTTTGACTAATGCATATAAGGAAAAAATACCGCCCTCCCCGTGGTTGTCTGCCTTGAGGGTGAGGTAAATATATTTGAACGTAGTCTGAAACGTTATTGTCCAAAACACACAGGAAATACCACCGTACACCAACATTTCGCTGATCGGCCGATCACCAACGATGGCTTTTAACACATACAAGGGACTCGTACCGATATCTCCGTAGATGATGCCTAAGGCAATTAAGAGGGATGCGGCAGTGACTTTGTTGTTTGGCAATGACATAGTGCTTGAATTTTTGGTAAAGGTGCAGGTATTCGTATGGGGAGATTATAAATTTACTTCCTCAAAGTATAAAGAAAAAATAAAGTTTTACAGAAACCGATAACCAATCCCGCTTTCCGTGATAATCCGTTTCGGATGATTGGGGTCGTCTTCGATTTTTTTGCGCAATGTTCCAATAAAAACGCGCAAGTATTGGGTCTCAGTTTGATAGCCGACGCCCCAGATTTCTTTCAAAATGTATTGGTGCGTAAGCACGCGTCCTTCATTTTTTGTCAGCAACGCCAATAAATTAAATTCTGTGGAGGTCAATTTTATGAACTCTCCGTTCTTGGTCAACGTCCGGGAAATGTAATCCATGTTCAGCTCCCCAAAGGCATGCTGTTCAGAATTCACCTCAAATTGATTCCTTCGAATTGCCGCGCGGATACGGGCCATTAATTCTGCCGTCCGAAATGGTTTAGACAAAAAATCGGTTGCCCCATTGTCCAAGGCATTGACAATGTCTTCTTCGCTATTTTGTACCGAGAGAATGATGATTGATTTGTTGTACCAACCCTTTAAATTTTTCAATACCTCATGACCACTAATGTCTGGCAACCCGAGGTCCAAAATAATCAATTCGGGGGGATGGTTTGCGGCAAGCAAAAGCCCGTCTTTGCCTGTTTCGGCATTGCGCACCTTGAAGTCATTGCTTTCCAATGTAATCTCAAGCAATCGCCGAATTTGTGGCTCATCATCGATGATTAATATTTCCGCTTTATTCATTTTTCAGGTTGATGATATAGGAAGTTTCTGCAGGGATACTAACGCGAAAAAGGGCTCCTCCTTCCGCATTATTCGTCAATGAAATAGCTCCTTTTTGTGCTTCAACAAATCCTTTGACAATCGACAATCCAAGACCGCTTCCTCCAGTGGAAGAGCTGGGCAGTCTATGGAATTTATTAAAAATTTGGCTGATTTCGTGCTCTGGAATTCCCTTTCCATTGTCTGAAATCGTGAAGATGCAATGTCCGTTTTCGTGCTTGACTTCCACGCGAACAGTGGTATTTGGTGGCGTATAAAGCAAAGCGTTGTTCAGCAAATTGTTTACGATTTGTTGAATCAATCCAACATCAAGTTTGAAGAAGGGCAGCTGCTCATTGACCTCGAAAACAATCGTTTTGTCGCGAACAATTTCCACTTTACGGATCTCATTATTGATGACTTCATTCAAATCAAACCAGTCGTACTTGGGTTTTAGGATCCCACTTTCCAAACGACTCATGTTGAGCAGATTTTCTACTTGACGATTCAGGCGCATGCCAGCAATATCAATTTCGTTGAGCAATTCAACTTGTGTTTTCGACGGCAGCTGTGCACCACTTTCTTTTAAGGTATCCACTGCACCAATGATGGTTGAAATCGGCGTTCTCAACTCGTGTGAAAGCGAATTAAGCAAAGTGTTGTAAAGTTTAATCGTATTCTCCTTTTCTTCCTTGTCCCGTGCCTTTTTTTCAGCTTGACGGATTTTAAAGGTCAATACCGCATTCACCAGCGCTATTAGAAAATACAACGAAAACATGAGGGCATCTTCTGCGTTGTCGATGTGGAAGGTATAGATTGGAGGTATAAAAAAGAAGTTCCAAATGATGGCACTCAATACAGATGCAATGAGTACCGGAAAAATATCAAAGAGCATTGCGATAAAGGATACCGTCATCAATAGAATAAGAGCGACAACGGTGTATCCCAACACCTTGGATGAGTAGAAACATGCCAATGCAGAAATGAGCACCAAACCTATGCTGAGTAGGTACTGGAAGCGCTGGGGATATTTCCTGGTTTCAAAAAAATTCAATGTGCTTGTTTTGCGTACGCACAAATGTAAAGGATACCTCGTAAAGTAGATGTATAGAATCACAAGTAGATAAAAATGATTTTTAATTCGTCTTTTTCATCCTTGGCTGAATATTCAGCACTTTAAACTTTTCTTACTACCTTCGGACTGTAGTTGACCGAATTACTGTAGTTCAAAAAAACCATGGCACTAAAACAATATCTTGTTCAAAAGCTCGAACAGCGACTGTCTCCTCAGCAGATTCAGTTGATGAAGTTATTGCAGGTGCCAACCATGGAATTGGATCAGCGTATAAAGCAAGAAATCGAGGAAAATCCTGCACTTGAAGAAGGCGCTGAATTTGAAGAGGATGAATACGACAATGCTTCAGAGGATGAGGATGACTTCGATAACGATGAACCCGATTTCGACATTTCTGATTACATCGATGAAGATGGTTCTGATTATAAAACCAAGGCCAATAACCACAGTAAAGACGATGAGGAACGCGTGATTCCTTTGTCTGGTGAATCTACGTTTCAAGAAAAATTGACCGAGCAACTCCAATTGTTGGATCTTGACGATACACAATATGTAATTGCAGATACCATCATAGGAAACTTGGATGAGTCAGGATACCTCAATAGAGAAATTGAATCGATTGTTGATGATTTGGCTTTTTCCGCCAATATTATGGTGACCGAACAGGAAATTGAGGAGGTGTTGATGGTGATCCAAGAGCTTGATCCCGCAGGTGTGGGTGCACGCGACCTTCAAGAATGCTTGTTGATACAAATCAACCGCAAGCAAAATGGAGACATCACGCGCTACACCGCAAAGATAATTTTGGAGCAGTTTTTCGATGAATTTACCCGTAAACATTACGATAAAATCACGAAAAAACTAGAAATCGAAGACCAAGATTTGAAGGAAGCCATCGATGAAATCCTGAAACTGAACCCAAAGCCAGGTGGTTCAATGAAGGAAACGGCGAAGAACTATCAACAAATTATCCCTGACTTTCTGATTACAGAATTTGAGGGCAAACTCGAGCTTACACTCAACAGCAGAAATGCTCCTGAATTGAAGGTGAGTCGCGAATACGAGCAAATGCTTAGGTCGTATGCTGAAGGGGCAAAACGGTCAAAATCGGACAAAGATGCCTTGATGTTCGTCAAGCAAAAACTGGATGGAGCCAAATGGTTTATTGATGCGATCAAACAACGTCAAAACACCTTATTGCTGACCATGAATGCCATTATGAATTATCAAAGGGCCTATTTTTTAACCGGGGACGAATCCAATTTGCGTCCTATGATTTTGAAGGATATTGCTGAAATTGTTAATCTTGATATTTCCACTATTTCACGCGTAGCAAACAGCAAATATGTCCAAACGGGCTATGGCATTATCTCCTTGAAGTACTTTTTCTCTGAGGGACTTTCTACGGATTCGGGGGAAGAAGTTTCTACCCGCGAGGTAAAGAAAATTCTTTCTGAAGCCATTGAAGGAGAACAAAAACGACGGCCACTTACCGATGAGCGCTTGGCTGAAATCTTGAACGAAAAAGGATACAATATCGCACGGCGAACGGTGGCAAAATACCGAGAGCAACTCAATATCCCCGTTGCCCGTCTTCGTAAAGAATTGTAATGAAAATAGTTTCACATCTTATATCTTGGCTGTTCTTGCCTTTATTCATGCCAGTTTATGGCTTGCTCTTGGCGATGTATGTGCCGTCTGAGCAGGATTATTTCTTCAATGAAGAGTCAATTTATTACCTGCCGCAAGTTGCGAAACTGGCCATCCTGTACATGTTTTTCATATTTAGCATTTTGGCTCCAGCGCTGTCGTTTCTTATACTCCATCGCAGAAAAATCATTACCACCATCGACATGGAAAATCAACGTGAACGCAACATCCCCATGTTCATCATGTTGGCTTACTGCCTTGTCCTGTATCTGTTGTTTGTGATCAAGGCACCAAACGGTGTTCTTCCAAAATACATCTATGCGCTGCCGCTTGCCGGTGTTTTGGTGACGGCCTCGTACACCTACATCAATCGCTGGATTAAAATCAGTTTACATGCTGGGGGTGCAGGAATTTTTACAGGTTTTTTAATGGCTTATGCCAGTCAACAAGCGGAACACCAGTTTTGGATTTTGCCAATGGCTGTATTATTGTCGGCGACAATCATTTCAGCACGATTGTTCCTTGGAAAACACCGTCCTATTGAAGTGTATACGGGCTGGAGTATCGCCACGGTAGTTACTTTTCTTGTCAATTTTTACTATCCTATTTAATGAAAAACTCAACTAGATGTGTGCCTTCAGCACTGCTCGGAATTGTGTGCGTCTTACTCTTTAGCGCCTGTGGTTTAATGGGCGATAAAAGTCAGAGCAAGGGATTTAATTTATTCACCTTGGACCAGGACCGTGCGCTTGGTGCGCAAGTAGCGCATGAGATCGATAGCAACAAACGGGAATATCCCATTCTCGATTCTGTGCAATACAAATCGGTGTACCAATACCTGTATAAGGTTCGTGACAACATTTTAAATTCAGGTCAAGTAACGCTGCGCAACGAATTTGGGTGGAAACTGCATGTGATTCACAACGACAGCGTGCTCAATGCCTTCTGTACGCCAGGAGGGTATATTTACATTTATACAGGCATCTTGAAATACCTCGATTCGGAAGATCAATTGGCGGGTGTATTGGGACATGAAATCGGCCATGCAGACTTGCGCCATTCAACCCGACAAATGACAGAGATGTTTGGGTTAGAAGTGCTGCTAGATGTGTTGGCTGGAGACCGAGTGGCCTTGAAACAAATTTCTGGCGCCTTGATTGGATTGAAATTCTCGCGCGCCCACGAAACGCAAGCGGATGAATGCTCCGTGCGCTATCTATGCCCAACGGCCTATAATGCAGCTGGTGGTGCTGGTTTTTTTCAGAAAATTATGGACTCCAACAGTGCGCGACCACCGGAGTTTTTAAGTACACACCCAGACCCAGGAAATCGAATTGAACATTTTATCAATGCACGCTCAACGATGGGCTGTACGGGTGAAAATACCTTTGCCGCGGAATACAAAGTCATGGTGGCTAAATTGCCGAAATAGTCGATGAAGGAAAAACGTGTTTCTTTAGATGATATCGCCCGTGCCATTGGTGTTTCAAAGGCAACGGTGTCTTTCGTGCTCAATGGCAAGGGGGATGAATTCAATATCAGCAAGGAAAAACAACGGCTGATTACGGAGAAAGCGCGTGAGCTGCAATATGTACCTAACTTTTTTGCCAAGAGTTTACGAAAAGGTGCCACAAAAACAATCGGTTTGGTTGTTGCCGACATCACCAACGCATTTTATGCTGAACTGTGCAAGACCATTCAAGAAGCATTGCACGAACGCGGGTACAACACCTTTTTTGTGAATACCAACGATGACCGTGCCTTGGAACTGCAATTGATGCGGGAGTTGATTCACAGCTCCATCGACGGAATGATCATCGCGCCGTGCAATACCATCGATGCGCTCATTCCAATTCTAAGAGAAACGCACATTCCAGTCGTTTTTGCCGATCGTCCAGGAGATGAGGAGGCGGATTTTGTGGGGGTTGACAATCAAATGGAGGCACACAAACTCATCGCAGCATTTTCACAAAAACCAAAAAAAGTAGCCGCTTTTGTAAAGAAAGAAGAGCAGGTCTCAACCATCTTGAAGCGTATTGAAGGGATAAAAGAGGCCTGCGAAAAGGAGGGTATAGCGTATGAAATCTTCCATTTACCCGCTGATGTGCAGGAAGTAGATCGTTTGGTAACAAAAGAATTGATGAAGGGAACGGATTCCTTTCTACCCTTAAACAACATCGCAGCATTTCAGCTCATTGCGGCATTTAGAAGGTTGCTTGTTAATGTCCCTCGCGAAGTGCGATTGATTTCTTTCGATGACCACCCTGCATTTGAGTATTTTTACCCTCCCGTTTCAGCATTGCGCCAACCGATTAAAACCATAGCTGAAGAAACGGTTATTCGCCTGGTGCATCGCTTGGATGAAAAACAAAATCCGGGCAAACACTTGTTGCTTTCGTGCACTTTTGTTCCCAGAGGAACGCATTGACCATAGACTTCAAGAAGTTACGAGTTACGAGTTATGAATTATGAGTTGGGACTCAACTTCGATAGTAAAGCACTCAAGAAATTACGAGTTACGAATTGGGTACAACTTCGAGAACCAAAAGTGACAGCTGTGGAGTAGACAACTAACTCCTAACTCGTAACTCATCATTCGTAACTTAAAAAAGTTACCCCAAGCTCACCGTCAATACCTCATCCGTTTTCGTCACCTTCAAGGCACCTTGCTTCGTCAATGACTTGATACTTACGTCCCATTGCTTGTTGCTTAGTCCGACGGCATTTTTCAGGTCATTCAACTCCATGTCACCCTCCTTTTCAACTCGTGCATAAATGAGTTTCTCATTTTCCGTCATCTCCAATTTGTGCGACTTCACTTCTGGACGCATTTGTGGGAAGAAAAGCACCTCTTGAATGGATGGATTGTCCGTTAAGAACATAATCAATCGGTCCATTCCAATACCTAAACCACTTGTTGGTGGCATCCCGTATTCAAGGGCACGAAGGAAGTCTTGGTCGATAAACATGGCTTCATCATCGCCGCGTTCTGACAAGCGAAGTTGATCTTCAAAACGTTCGCGTTGATCAATTGGATCGTTCAATTCTGAATAGGCATTCGCAATTTCTTTCCCGCAGACCATCAATTCGAAACGCTCGGTGAGTTCTGGATTGTCGCGGTGTACTTTACACAAAGGCGACATTTCTTTCGGATAGTCGGTGATGAATGTGGGTTGGATGTAATTTCCTTCGCACTTGGCACCAAATATTTCGTCAATAAGTTTTCCTTTACCCATGGTCGCATTGACCTCAAGCCCCATTCTTTTGGCCGCTTCAAACAATTCATTTTCACTTTTTTGATGGATATCGAACCCTGTGAATTCAAGAATAGCATCACGCATGGTGACACGCTTGTAAGGAGCTTTGAAATCGATGTTGTGTCCCGCAAAGGTGGCTTTTGTCGTTCCATTAACATGCATTGCGCAATGCTCCAACAAACGCTCAGTGAAGTCCATCATCCAATTGTAATCCTTGTAGGCCACATAAATTTCCATCGCAGTAAACTCCGGATTGTGGGTGCGGTCCATGCCTTCATTTCTGAAATTGCGCGAAAACTCATACACCCCGTCAAATCCACCAACAATCAATCTTTTCAGATAAAGCTCATTGGCGATTCGCATGTACAATGGAATATCTAGCGCGTTGTGATGGGTGATAAATGGGCGAGCTGATGCACCTCCTGGAATAGGTTGCAATACGGGGGTGTCTACCTCCATGTATCCTGCATCATTAAAGAACTGACGCATGGCATTGAAAAGTTTTGTACGCTTAACAAATACCTCTTTGACATGAGGATTTACAGCAAGGTCGGCATAGCGTTGTCGGTAGCGCTGTTCTGGATCCGTAAAGGCGTCGTGTATTCTTCCATCGGCATCTGTCTTTGGCAATGGCAACGGCTTCAATGATTTACTCAACAGCGTAAATTCTTTCACATTTACTGAGATTTCACCCACTTGAGTGCGGAATAGCACCCCTTTGATTCCGATGAAATCCCCCAGATCGAGGAAGCGCTTGAACACGTCGTTGTACAATGATTTGTCTTCACCCAGACACAATTCGTCCCGATTGAAATACACTTGCAGTCGTCCAGTAGAATCTTGAAGCTCGGCAAAAGAGGCCTTCCCCATGATCCGTTGGCTCATCATTCTACCTGCCAAACACACTTCCTTCCCTTCTTGATAATCGGCCTTTATGTCGGCAGTTAAATCACTTACAGGGTATAATGCAGCAGGGTATGGATCAATTCCATATTCACGAATCTTCTGCAAAGTCTCACGGCGCTGGAGCTCTTGCTCCGACAATTCAAACACACTCATATCCAAAATAGATTGAGCGCAAAGATACCAAGAAATCAATATTGCAGGGAATGGATTATCTTTCACATTTCGTAATTAACTTTGGACCATGTCATTTGAGTCGTACCAAACAATAAAATCGCTTCACATTATTTTCATGGTCAGCTGGTTTGCAGGCCTGTTTTATATTGTGCGGCTCTACATTTACCACACCGAAGCGCAGCAAAAGGAGGCGGTAGAAAAGGAAATCTTGTCGCGCCAATTTATTGAAATGGAACGCAAGCTATGGTGGATTATCACCACTCCAGCTATGATTTTAACCTTGGTTTTTGGTTTTTGGATGTTGCATGAACGCGCCGACACCTTGTTTTTTGGAAAAGATGCTACATGGATGCACATCAAATTGGGCTTTGTAACGCTGCTTTTGACCTATCATTTTATTTGCCAAAAACAGCTTTTCGACCTCAAAAAGGGCCTCTTTAAATGGTCGTCAAACGGATTGCGCATCTGGAATGAGGTAGCAACTTTATGCCTTGTAGCCATCGTGTTTATCGTTGAAATGGGCAATGGAATGAATTGGCTTTACGGCACTATTGGGTTTTTCGGGGTTGCTATTGGACTCATGATTGGCATTCGCATCTATAAATTACTGCGCAAGAGGAGTGCGCAGCGCTAATGGAAAAGTCAAGCAATCCACAAAGTCTTTTTACATTTACACAAGCAGAAAAAAATATGTACAACAACTTACTTATCGAGCAGCGCGGACAAATTCAGGTGATTACAATCAATCGTCCTGCGCAACTCAACGCATTGAACAAAGAAACCATCGAAGAACTGCATGCAGCGATGGACGCAGCAAATGAAGACACGAACACGGGAGTGATTATTCTAACCGGTGCTGGTGAAAAGTCCTTTGTTGCTGGAGCGGATATCAAAGAGTTTGCACATTTCAATATTGCTCAGGGCGGTGAATTGGCCATGAACGGTCAAAAGACATTGTTTACATTCATTGAAAATTTATCGACACCAGTCATTGCTGCGGTAAATGGTTTCGCCTTGGGCGGAGGATTGGAATTGGCCATGTGTTCGCACATCCGTGTGGCTTCAACCACTGCGCGAATGGGTCTTCCCGAAGTTTCCTTGGGCGTAATCCCCGGGTATGGCGGTACGCAGCGATTGGCACAATTGGTCGGTCGTGGCAAGGCCAATGAAATGGTATTTACAGCGGGTATGATCAAGGCCGACGAAGCGCTGCAATGGGGCTTGGTCAATGCCGTGGTTGATCCCGAACAGTTGATGGAAAAAGCGGAAGAAATCGCAACAAAAATTCTGAACAATTCAGCATCTGCTATAGCATCAGCCATACGCTCAATCAATGCCAATTATGCGGATGGTGTAAATGGCTTTGAGGTTGAAATCGAAGAATTCGGAAAGTGCTTTGGCACAAAAGATTTCACTGAAGGTACAAGTGCATTTCTTGAAAAACGCAAGCCCAATTTCCGCGCTTAATGTCAAACCCCATCCGTAAGCTACTGGGGCAAACTGCTGTTTATGGCCTGTCAAGTATCATTGGCCGGTTATTGAATTACCTGCTGGTTCCTTTGTATACGAGCGTCTTCATCGATCCATCGGATTATGGCGTTGTGTCGGAATTGTACGCATGGGTCGCCTTCCTTGTGGTGTTGTTGACCTTTGGGATGGAAACGGCATTTTTTCGCTTTCTTCAGCAAAAGGAGGACAAAGAAGCGGTATTCCGCAATGGCTTTTTGACCGTCATTGGGATCAATGTATTGTTCTATTTTGCCTTGCTGTATTTCAATCAGGACATTGCCGATTTAATGCTCTATTCGGATCACAACGAATACATTATATTGCTAGGAACCATTGTGTGCATCGATGCGGTTACCGCTTTGCCCTTAGCGAAACTCCGCTCCGAAGAAAAGGCGGCGCGCTTTGCGACCATTCAATTTGCTTCAATTATTTTGAATGTAGTATTGAACCTGTTCTTCATGCTGGTTATTTTTAATCCAGAATTGCCCGAAGAAGGGGTGTTGTTTATTCTATTTTCGAATCTTTTTGCCTCATTACTGAAGCCCATTTTACTCTACAAGGACTTCAGTGATTTGCGCTTTTCCTTCGATCGAGAATTGGCCAAAGAGATGATTTTTTATTCATTCCCCTTGGTTATTGCTGGATTTGCGGGGATTATCAATGAAACCCTTGATCGCATTTTACTCAAACAGATGCTTTTTGTCACCGAGGGTTCCACCCCGGAAGCGTTGCATTTTGCCGAAGGTGAAGTGGGAATTTACAGCGCCTGTTACAAGTTGGCCATGCTGGTAACGATTCTGTTACAAGCATATCGCTACGCTGCTGAACCATTTTTCTTTGCACAAATGAAAAGTGACGACCGCAACAAAGTGTATGCTCGTGTCATGAATTTATTTATCGGAGTGGTGTGTTTGGTGTTCCTCGTGGTGTCGCTGAATTTAGATATTTTCAAACACTTCATTCAAAATGAGGCCTATTGGGAAGGGCTTAAAGTGGTGCCTATTCTCTTGATGGCCAATGTTTTTCTAGGGATTTATTACAACCAAAGCATTTGGTATAAGCTGAGTGGACGAACTTCTTTTGGGGCTTACATCGCCATTGGTGGAGCCCTGCTGACTGTACTGATCAATATACTTTTTATCCCAACTTATGGCTATATGGCGAGCGCTTGGGCCACATTGATTGTTTACGCGGCTCAAATGCTTGCGTCTTATTTCCTCGGACAGCGCTTCTACCCGATTACCTACAATCAGCGCAAATTTGCCCTTTATATAGGTGGCGCAGTGCTCATTTTCTTCCTCTGCAGCAGCATCGATTTACAGACTGTGGCCTCGCGGTTTATTGTTCACAACGGGTTAATTTTCCTTTATGTAGCCATTGTTTTTCAGATGGAAAGAAAATCTTTGCGCAAGGCCGCATAAGCCCTTGCACATTTTGTTAATTCTTTTGTTCATTACTCCAAAAAATCCGAGAAAAACCCGCACTTTCATTTTCGTACCTTTGAATAGTAAATACAGCGAATGAAAGTAAAAGTTATCAATCGATCAAGCCATGCCTTACCTGCGTATGAAACTGGAAGTTCGGCGGGAATGGACGTTCGAGCCAATATCGGTGAATCACTTGTGCTTAGGCCAATGTCACGGGTCTTGATACCAACGGGTTTGTTTTTAGAGATTCCTCATGGGTATGAATGTCAAGTGCGTCCGAGAAGTGGATTGGCACTTAAACGAGGCGTTTCTGTGTTGAATACGCCAGGAACCATCGATGCCGATTACCGAGGTGAGGTGGGGGTTATTTTATTCAACATGTCTGATGAGGATTTTACAGTTGAAAATGGAGAACGCATCGCCCAGCTTGTATTCGCGCCTGTACTTCAAGTGGAGTGGGACGAAAGTGAGTCACTGAGTGAAACTGACCGCGGTAAGGGTGGTTTTGGAAGCACGGGAACACGCTGAATTTTTGTCATTCAATGTCAGAAACAAATCGCATAGAATATAAGCAAGAAATCAATGCTGACGTAGACATTGAGAAAGAAGTAATAGCATTTCTTAATTACCATGAAGGAGGTCTAATTTATGTTGGAATTGATAAATTGGGCTTTGTTAAAGGAGTGCCTACTTTGGACTCGGACATGTTGAAAATTAAAGACCGCATAAAAAATAACATCTTACCATCTGCAATGGGTTTGTTTGATATTGTTGCCGAAAAAATTGAGGAAAAGGATATCATCAAAATTATCATAGCAAGCGGACCTGAAAAGCCATATTATAAAAAAAAATATGGATTGACTTCAAAGGGCTGTTTCATGAGGATTGGAACATCTTCAGAACAAATGCATCAATTGATGATTGATCGCTTATATTCATCACGGACACGCAATTCTATTGGTAAAATTAAATCGCAAAGGAGTGATTTGAGTTTTGAACAACTGCGCATATACTACGAAGAAAAGCAAAAAGCATTGAATTCCAATTTTAAGCGAAATTTGGAATTGTTCACGGATGAGAACGAATTGAATTATGCTGCTTATTTGTTGGCTGATGAAAATAATATATCAATAAAACTTGCTAAATACAGTGGTTTAAATCGAGTTGATTTGATAGAAAGCAATGAATACGGTTATACTTCATTAATTAAGGCAACGAAAAGTGTCTTAGATAAATTCACAATTGAAAATAGAACATACACTACAATAACGGAAAAAGAGAGAAGTGAGCAGCGTCTATGGAATCCAATTGCTTTGCGCGAAGCTGTAATAAATGCCATTATTCATAATGACTATACTAAAGAGCTGACACCCAAATTTGAAATATTCCAAGACCGAATAGAAATAACTTCTGCGGGATCTTTACCAGAGGGTTTAAGTGAAAGTGAATTTTTTGAAGGATATTCAATACCTAGAAATAAGGTGCTAATGCGTATCTTTAAGGATTTGGAATTGGTCGAACAATTAGGATCAGGCATCCCGAGAATATTGGAGTATTACAGTAAATCCTGTTTTAAATTTTCTGAGAATTTTCTGAGAATGACTTTTCCTGCTTTAACAATTATCACCCCCCAAGTCACCCCCCAAGTCACCCCCCAAGTCACCCCCCAAGTTGAAAAGTTACTTTATATCATGAAAAAGGAACTTTCAAGAACAGAAATGCAGCAACTTCTAGGGTTAAATGACAAGCAAAATTTTAAATTACAGTATTTATCTCCGGCATTAGCCAGTGGAACAATCGAAATGACGATCCCTGAAAAACCCCAAAGTAGCAAGCAGAAATATCGAATTACTTCGTTTGGAATAGCTATCCGAGAAAAAAGGTGAAATTTGTTGAATGATTGAATCAATGCAATTAGAAAATTTATAAAAAATGAAAGTAATTGTCCCAATGGCTGGACGTGGAAGCCGCCTCAGACCACATACACTCACTGTACCTAAGCCACTTGTGCCGGTTGGGGGCAAGCCAATTGTACATCGTTTGGTGGAAGACATCGCAGCAGTATGCGCGGAACCGATTGATGAGATTGCTTTTGTGATCGGTGATTTTGGCCTTGAAGTGGAAAAGGAACTCATTGCCGTAGCAGAAAAGCTTGGTGCTAAAGGGACAATTCATTACCAACATGAACCGCTTGGAACAGGTCATGCCGTGCTTTGTGCGAAGTCGGCTTTGGAAGGCCCTGTAGTTGTTGCTTTCGCAGATACTTTATTCAAGGCGAATTTTCGTATCGATCCAACTGATGATGGCATCCTTTGGGTGAAACAAATCGAGGATCCAAGTGCTTTCGGAGTAATAAAAATGAATGACAGCGGTGAGATCATCGATTTTGTGGAAAAACCAAAAGAGTTTGTTTCTGACCTCGCGATGATTGGCATTTACTATTTTAAGGATGGTCAGCGCCTCTTGCAAGAATTGGAATATTTGATTGAACATAAGGTCATTAAAAGCGGCGAATACCAGTTGCCTGATGCGCTGCGTCGTTTGACAGAAGCAGGATATCGCTTTAAACCAGGGGAAGTATCAGAATGGCTCGACTGTGGAAATAAGACGGTAACCGTGGAGACCAATCAACGCGTACTCGAATTTGATTATGAAGACAATGCATTGATGTTTTCTGCTTCGGCAAAAATGTTCGACGCGGTGGTAATTCCCCCATGTTTCGTGGGAGATGATGTGGTGATTGAAAACTCGGTTGTCGGTCCACATGTATCGATCGGTGCGGGAACAATCATCCGTAACAGCATCGTTTCAAATTCAATCATTCAGGAAAACACAACGATTTCTGATGCGGTATTGAAAGACTCCATGATTGGTTCACATGCCAAATATTTAGGCAAAGCAAGTGACATCAGCTTGGGTGATTATTCCGTGATCGAATGAGAGGGCTCAGTATTTTAATCGTATTATTTCTGCTGGCGTCATGTCGTTCAGTGAAAAAATCACCGGAAGGATTTTCGACGAAAGATTTCCCGTTCATTGAGAAGTTCCACGAAGGTGTTCGCCTGAAAACACGCGGACAAATCAACGATGCCATCGTAAAGTTTGAGGAGTGCATCGCCATTCGTCCAGATGATGCCGCATACTATGCTTTATCGGAATGTTACCTCATGAAAAATGACCAGTTGCGTTCGGCGGAGTACATAAAGCTGGCGGTGAAATTGGACCCAAAGAACATCTGGTACACGCAAGAATTGGCCTACATGTATTTCGAAAGTGGCAATTTCGCTGAAGCGGTAAAGAATTTTGAAAAATTGGTGAAATATGCCCCTCAAAATGTAGAATGGCTATATGGGTATGCGGAGTGTTTGATGAAAGTGGGGAAAATTGATGAGGCCATTAAGTCCTTGGATAAGATGGAAGAGCAGGTGGGAAAGCATCCAGAATTGGCGATGCAAAAGTTCAACTTATACCTGCAAATCAAACAAGTAGATAAGGCCATCAATGAAATTGAAAAAGCCAGAAAAGAGTTCCCGGAGGACCCACAATTGTTGGCGACTCTAGTCGATTTCTATTTCCAAACGGGGAGAGAAAAGGAAGCCATCACCATGCTGGAGGCCTTGGTGAAATCGGCACCAGAAAATGGCCGTGCACGATTGGCTTTGGCCGACATTTACCGTCAGAAAGGTCGTAAGCAGGATGAATTTCAACAGTTGAAGGCCGCCTTCTCTTGTGAAGATGTGGACCTAGACACCAAGATGAAAATCCTCATAGGGATATATGATAAGTCCACAAAGATTGATCAGGAAGTGTATGGTTTGGTAGATGCCCTAGTTGCGCAATATCCGAACGAAGCGAAGTCTCATTCTATAAAAGGGGATTACTTGTTGCGTGCTGAAAAAGACCTCGAGGCCTTGGAATCATACCGCGAAGCCCTGAAATATGATAAAAACCAATATCCTATTTGGAATCAGGTGCTTTTAATGGAATACCAAGAAGGGAAGTTTGAGTGGCTCTACGACGACAGCAAGACTTGTTTGGAGTATTTTCCATCGATCCCTTCAGTGTATTTGTTGGGCGGAGTAAGTGCGGTGCAATTAAAAAAGTACGAGGAGGCCATTACCCTGCTTCAGACGGGGAGAGAATTGGTCGTTGGGGATAACGCATTGGAAGCAGAAATACTTGGTCAGCTGGGAGAGGCCTACTTTGGGATTGGCAAAATAGCTGAAGGTAAAGAGTCCTACGTCGATGCCTTGAAAATGGATCCTGAGAGCAGCTTGTTAAAAACAAATTATGCAAATCGATTGGCCTTGAATAAGGTAGATTTGGCATACGCCCTGAATTTAATCGATGAGGTTTTGAAGGACAACCCAGCAGTGCCGCAGTTTTTGGATACCAAGGGCTTGGTGCTTTTTCAGTTGAATTTGTATGCTGATGCCTTGATTTTTTTCAAAAAAGCGGATGAATTAAAACCTTCTGACAAAATAATCGTTGAACACCTCGGTGATGCCTACAGCAAGTCTGGAGATGCGCTCAATGCCCTTGATTATTGGCAGAAAGCAAAAGCACTTGGCTCCAGCAGTAAAACCTTAGATAAGAAAATTGAAAAGAAAACATATTTTGACCCAACGAACTAACTGGATTGTTCTGCTGAGCGTTCCCTTCTTCCTGTTCTCTTGCGCCAAGCAATTGACAGAATTGGATGAAGCAAAATTGCCGAAAAAAAAGCCACAGGATCTTATTCAAGTTCTCGATAGCTTGTCGAAACCCAAACCTGGATTTTTCTACACGAAGATCAGCACGACCTATACTGACACGAATCAAAACATCAGCTTTAAAACGTCGGTAAGGATGGTGAAAGACAGTGCAATCAATACACTCATCACCTACGCACGTATTCCGATTGTCAATGCCATCATTTCGACAGACAGTGTAACCATTGTCAATAAACGCGATAAATGCTATATCCGTCAGAGCTTGAGTTACATCAAGGACAACTTTGGGATAGATTTTAATTACCGCAACATTGAAGAACTGATTTTGGGAATGCCACTCGATTATGACACTGCGCAGAAATATTTTGTGATCCACGATCCGCGCAATTACATCATTTCCTCGCACAAAAAACGCGAATTGAAGCGCATCGATAAGCAAGACAAAGTGCCGCAACGCGAAGACATCGCCATACAATATTATCTCACGGATGATGCGCAATCTTTGAAAGGAATGTTCATTGAAAGTCCGGAAGATTCTACAACAATACGTGTTGATTATTTGAAGCGAGACACAGTGAGTGGCTATTCCGTACCGGTAGAAGTCTACATTCGGATTGTATCACCTCGAAATGATATTCGCATTGAACTTTCTTACGATAAGGTGGAAATTGATCAACCACAACCTTTAATCATGGTAATACCAGAAGGATATGAAGAGTGTAAGTAATTTGTTTTGGGTCATCACTTTGATTGTTGCGGGAAATACCTTTGCACAATCGACGAGTGAGAAGCTGAAAAAGGAGCAGTCGAATTTGGAAAAGAAGATTTCCAACACACGTTCATTGCTTGATAAAACAAAGAACAATGCCAAGGCATCGCTGAATGAACTGCGATTAATCGATAATCAAATTCGTTTTCGTGAAGAGTTGGTTACCAACTTTGATCAACAAGTGCGCGGCGCTGAGGTGAAGGTAATTCGTAAAGATGCGGAAGTGAAGGAACTCACTCAGCGTTTGTCCGATTTAAAGGAACAATACCGCCAGTTGCTGCTCTATGCTTACAAGCACCGAAACAAGTTCGGGAAATTGATGTATTTGTTCTCCGCAACGAGTTACAATGAGGCGATTAAAAGGGGTTCGTATCTCGAACGCATTGCAGATATTCAACTCAAACAGTTTCGTATTATTCGCCAACACCAATCGTTGATTTCAAAAGAAATTTCATCCATTCAGCAGGAGAAAGAATACAAATTGAAAATTCTGAATGAAAAGCGCAGCGAGAAAGCAGTTATAGAGAAGGACAAGCGCAAGCAGGAAGCAGTGTACAGCAAATTCAAGCAGGAGGAATCAAAGTTGCTTTCACAATTGAAGGAGGATGAAAAGAAGAAAGAGAACTTGAAGCAGAAAATCAATTCAGCCATCCAAAAGGAAATCGCCGATACAGAGGCCAAGCGCAAGAAAGCGGAAGCGGAAAAAGCAAAGAAATCTACCACAACAACGACAGCAACAAGTGGTACTTCAACAACGACGACCACTAAGCCAGAGACAACCACACCGAAAAAGGAAACAACCTTGCCCGAAACGAAGGAGTCTGCTGCCTTGAGTAAGAGTTTTGAAGGAAACAAAGGAAAATTACCTTGGCCAGTGGACAAAGGATCAATCACGGAGAGTTTTGGACGCAACGCACACCCAACCTTGGAGAATGTCTTCACGAACAACAATGGAGTCGATATCAGTGCATCAAAAGGAGCAT
Source organism: Flavobacteriales bacterium (assembly GCA_947453795.1). Taxonomy (GTDB): domain Bacteria; phylum Bacteroidota; class Bacteroidia; order Flavobacteriales_D; family Crocinitomicaceae; genus M0103. The sequence goes on along the minus strand of CANGIC010000022.1, from coordinate 722 downwards.
CTGTAAGGGCGGTATTTGAAGGTGAGGTAACGAGTGTATTGAATATTCCTGGTGCTGGGAAAGTGGTCATCATCAAGCATGGAAACTACCGTACAGTGTATAGTAATCTGCAAGATACCTATGTGAAAATTGGAAGCAAGGTGACCACCAAACAAGCGATTGGAACCTTACTCGTAACTGAGGGGTTATCCGTAGCGCATTTTGAGATTCACCAAGTGGTTGGCACAACGAGTGTAGCATTGAATCCAAGCTTGTGGATTACGCATTAAGTTGACGAACAAACTTGCACCATTCTCGTCCTTCTAGAAATTATTTAATTTCTCTGCAACGCCCTGTAAAGAAATAATCTTCAGTGATTCAGACTATTTATTTTTTTTGTAAATTAATGTTCAGAGATGAATAGACTGGGTTTTACAGTTTTTCGTTTCATGAGTAATTGACACAAACAATCCTGGGAAAATTTAATCCTATTCTCTGTGCCTCTGTGTTAAAAAGATACACAGTTAGCTGAATTTAAGAGCCGCAGAGCCACAGAGGTTTTGAATTCGGATTAATGTGAAATAAAAAAATACGAATAGGAAATTTTCTATCCTATTCTCTGCGCCTCTGTGTTAAAAAGATACACAGTTAGCTGAATTTAAGAGCCGCAGAGCCACAGAGGTTTTGAATTCGGATTAATGTGAAATAAAAAAATACGAATAGGAAATTTTCTATCCAATTCT
>CANGIC010000021.1 GCA_947453795.1 Flavobacteriales bacterium | reverse complement strand
TTCGCTTAACGCATATAACTAACTTTGTAAAAAAGCTTTGTAATGCTCAAAATAGGTGTGCTTGGTGCCGGTCATCTTGGGAAGATACATATCCGTCTCCTAAAGGAACTCAGTGATGTATTTGAATTGGTTGGTTTCGTCGATCAGTCCGATGAAAATGCCCAAAAGGTCATGGATGATTTCGGTATTCCACGTTTCAACTCCATCCAGGAATTGATTGAACAGGTGGATTGTATCGATGTCGTTACGCCAACATTGGCGCATTACGATTGTGCCGTTCAAGCCCTGCGCAACAGCCGACATGTTTTTATTGAAAAGCCAGTAACGGAAACGGTAGAGGAGGCACGTCAGCTGATCCGCCTTGCGCGTGAAGCGAATGTCAAAGTTCAAGTTGGACATGTCGAGCGCTTTAATCCCGCATTTCAAGCTGCTGTGCCTTATTTAACTAAGCCCATGTTTATCGAAACCCACCGATTGGCGCAGTTCAATCCTAGGGGTACAGATGTTTCTGTAGTACTTGATTTAATGATCCACGATTTGGATATCATCCTAAGTGTGGTGAAGTCGGGTATAAAGCGCATTTCGGCTTCGGGAGTAGCTGTAGTCAGCGACACGCCAGATATTACCAACGCACGCATCGAATTTGACAATGGTTGTGTGGCTAATTTAACGGCTTCGCGTATTTCTATGAAGAACATGCGCAAATCTCGGTTCTTCCAAAAAGATGCCTACATCAGCGTTGATTTTCTTGATCGTCAATTGGAGGTGGTGCGCATGGAAGATGTGGAAGGCGAGGCCGATCCGTTTGATGTGGTCTTGGAACTTGGCAATGGCAGATCTGCTAAAAAGATTTTGTTCGACAAGCCCGAGTTGCCCGAATTGAACGCCATTAAAGAAGAACTTCATGCCTTTGCATTGTCGATCATGAATGATGAGGTGCCACCTGTGCCATTAGAAGCAGGTGCCTTGGCCTTAGAAGTGGCGCATCAAATCATTGAGAAAATAAATGTCAATACACCATTGATCTCGGACAATAACAACTAAACTTTTCCGTTAAAGAACTCGCTTATGAAACAGTTCATTCTTTTTGTGATTGCTGGATTGATGTTGAACTCATGCATCAAAAACAATCCCGACCCTTCATGGATTGAAATCACACCTTGGACCTTGGTGGCCAATGCGAATTCTCAATATCCTACAGGTGAATTGACACATTCTTTTACAGATGCTTGGGTGTATGTCAATGATGAATTAATCGGCGTGTTTCAAGTTTCTGACACCTTAAAAATTCCAGTGTTGAAATCAGGGGCAGTGAACATCAAAATATATCCTGCCATTCGAAACAATGGTGTTTCAGCAACGAAAAAAATCTATCCTTTTGTGGAGCGCTTTGAGATCAACACCACATTGGTGCAGAATCAAACATTGCAAATAAACCCTGTTACGCGCTATTCAAGCATGGTGCGTTTTGCCATTGAAGACTTTGAAGATCCAGCGATTAAAATTGTGAATGACCCAAATTCAGCTACGCAAATGTCTCAAGGCAACGACCCCGCTATTTTGCAATGGGGTAATTTCTATGGTTTTGTCAATCTAAATCAAACGGACACGACTTGGATTGCATATACCAATTTTGAATCGGTAAATGAAGCGAATTTACCTCGAGGTAAAGAAGTTTACCTAGAAATTGATTATTACAACACAAACAATGTTGTCACGGGACTTTTATGGATTTCATCCACTTCCATTAAGAACAACACGAACTATCAGTTGAATGACCAAGATCCTTCTGCTGTGAAGTGGAAAAAGATTTACATTGATTTGAAAGAACTTGTTTCTAATGCTCCAGCTGGAAACTATTTCGAACAGTCTTTTCAAGCGATGCTCGATGTGGGAGATACAGAAGGGTTAATTGTTATTGACAACATTAAAGTGGTTCATTTTTAATGATGCAGCACCGCTTTTTAGTCTTTATTTTAATCCTGATTGACTGGATTACCGCGTCGGCTGCGTGGTTTTGCTTTTATTATTTCAGAAAAACATCGATTGAACACAGTGAATTTTCGGTGAATGCCTCCTTTTACATGGGCATGATGATTGTTCCAATTCTTTGGGTGCTTTTGTACTATCTTCAAGGCACCTATCACGACATCAAACGCATTTACCGACTTCGTATTTTCAATCTGTCCTTTGCCGCTACCTTTATGGGCAGCGTAGCCATCTTTTTTGCCTTATTGTTGGATGATGCCATAGTGGAATATCAACAGTATTATCGATCGGTCATTTTCCTGTTTCTCATTCATTTTTCATTCAGTTTAATCCCAAGATTGGTGTTTTCATCCATTTTGGTGAACCGCATCCATTCCGGGAAGTACCGATTTAAAACGCTCTTAATTGGCGGTAGCGACAAAGCCGTAGACATCTACAACGAAATTATCGCGATGCCCAAGTCGATTCATGAATTTATTGGGTTTGTGAACATCAATGGCGTAGATAAGTTACTGGACAATCGATTGCCTTACCTCGGTCATTTAAATGATTTGGAAACCGTACTTAGAGATTATCCTGTCGAAGAAGTGATTATCGCATTAGAGAGTACCGAACACGAAAAGTTGCGATCCATTGTTTCTCGTTTTGATGGGGGAGGCATTCGAGTTAATATCCTTCCTGACTTGTACGATATCCTTTCTGGGTCGGTAAAAATGACCAATCTGTTTGGGACCTTACTGATTGAAGTCAATGCCGATTCAATGCCCGTTTGGCAGCAAGCCATCAAACGGTTCTTAGATGTCTTTTTATCGGTGCTTGCAACGCTTCTTTTGATCCCAGTTTTCTTGTTTTTAGCAATCGCCGTGAAAATGTCATCACCGGGACCGATTTTGTTTTTTCAAGAAAGGGTAGGGCGAAACGGTAGGCCTTTTAAAATTATCAAGTTTCGAACGATGTATGTTGGTTCAGAGAAGGCAGGTCCACAGTTGTCGTCCTCCAATGATCCACGAATCACACCTATTGGTCGATTTATGCGCAAGTTGCGTTTGGATGAATTTCCGCAATTTATCAATGTCATCAAAGGGGATATGTCCCTTGTGGGTCCTCGACCCGAACGCCAATATTATATCGATAAAATTGTTGAATTTGAACCGCAGTACCTTCACTTGACAAAAGTACGACCGGGTATTACTTCTTGGGGACAGGTGAAATATGGATATGCAGAAAATGTGGAGCAAATGCTTCAACGGATGAAATTCGATCTCTTGTACTTGAAGAATCGTTCTTTAGCACTAGATTTCAAAATCATGCTGTACACGGTAATGATTGTGATTCGCGCAAAAGGCAAGTGATTTATTTCACGGCGAAGCGAAACATCTTTTGGCCATTTAAACTGCCTTCCAATACATCCCCAATGGCAACAGGTCCAACTCCCTGAGGTGTTCCCGTGTAAATTAAATCACCCGTCTTTAAGGTCATAAATCGAGAGATATAGGCAATGATCTCATCGATGGAGAAAATCATGTCTTTTGAATGTCCATGCTGAACGACCTCTCCATTCTTGCGCAATTCAAATGAAATTTCTTTCGGATTGATGCTTTCTGTTTGTTGAGATAGGTCGGAAATAGGGGCGCTGTTTTCAAATGACTTTGCTATTTCCCAAGGTAGTCCTTTTGCTTTGCATTCTTGTTGGAGATCGCGCGCAGTGAAATCGATGCCCAGTGTCATCTCTGAGTAGTACTTGTGCGCAAACTTGGCTTGAATGTTTTTTCCTGTCTTGTTGATGCGGTAAACGAGTTCACACTCATAGTGCAAGTCGGTAGTAAAATCAGGATAATAAAAATCTTGGCCATTTTTCAAAATGGCTGTATCTGGCTTCATAAAGAAAACGGGTACTGTTGGAACCTCAGCATTCATTTCCTTGGCATGATCTGCGTAGTTTCTTCCGATGCAAATGATTTTCATGCTATTTGAATTTGTTCTTTAATGCTTCCAATTTTGCATTCAAATCGGAATTGTCGTCTTCTTTCTTCGCTCCTTCACGTTCGGCTTTAATTTTATCCATTTCAGCGCGAAGGCATTTCTTCGTATACAGCGGAAAATCCGCATCAAGCATCCATCCATAATATCCTGGTTCGATGCGCATCACCTCACGGATAGTTTTGCCCTTATGTTTTCCAAAGTTGTAGACAGACTCTCCATGTTCATTGATGGCAAGTCGTCCCGCAAAATCGAGCAAATTGTAATTCCCAGCTTTCGAAAAGGTAGAAAGGTAGTCTACATTGTTTTCTAAAGTCGTATAGCGATCGAGTTGAGCGCGAAATACATCTAAGGTTACGCGTGCGTCATATAATGCATTGTGCGCGTTCTCCATCGGTTTTTCGCAATAGAACTGAAACGCAGCAGCAAGTGTGCGCTGTTCCATTTTATGGAAAATATTCTGCACATCCACAAAGCGACGGGATGCTACATCAAAATCAGACCCGGCCCGCATGAGTTCTTCGGCGAGCACGGGAATGTCAAATTTATTGGAATTGTATCCTGCCAAATCCGATTCACCAATGAAGTCAACCACTTCTTCTGCAATTTCAGCAAAGGTGGGTGCATCCGCAATATCGGCGTCAAATATCCCGTGAATGGCACTGACCTCTGCAGGAATGGGCATTTGTGGGTTTACGCGACGGATGAATTCATGTTCACTGCCATCTGCCTCTACACGGATGATCGCAATTTCTACGATTCGATCGGTGGTGATACTCAAACCTGTTGTTTCGAGGTCAAAAATGGCAATAGGGCGGGTAAGCTTAAGTTGCATGGAGTGGTAAATGTGATCAATAAAAAAAGTCCGGCAATACCGGACTTTCTATAAATGGTGTACGAATTATTCAGTTTTCAACCCTACAAACTGGTATGGCTTGTACTTGTCTTTGTCTTTAAAGTCTTTGTTGTACTCAGGACCGTCAACGATCGCTGTAACGATTACCACGTTCACTTTTCCTTTCAACTCAGGAATGTTATCGAAGTAAGTCGTAAGGTCATACTTCATGTTTTCCGCACGAATTTTTGCAAGGTTTTCGTTCGACTCATAAGTTTTAGTAGGAACTTTAGACGAAGAAGAGTAGATGTTGATGGTTACTTTCTCGCGGCCATCTTTCAGCTGTTTCTCCACTTCTTTTACAAAATCTTTCAAATCGCCACGGTTCGTGAACAATTTGTTTTTGTTGTAATCAAAGTAGTGAATGAACTCCACATTTTTGTGTGTCGAAGCAACAACGGTTTCGATTTCCTGAACGGTATCTTTCGGGAATACAAACTGCTTACCTTTCACATCAAGGATATAGTTGCGGACAATTTCTTGGTAGTTTATATTACACTTTGTCGTGAACGTTTCTTCATAAATCACTTGGTTGTCTGTTGCGTTCATGTAAGAAATTTGGTAAGTCTTACATGGTTTTAGACCTGTCATGAATTGACCATCGCGCAAACGTGGGAAGATATTGCGGTTTTGCTCCATCGGTTCACAGTCGTCACAAGTCAAACGTACATTAATGGCGAAATCTTCAGGCAACTGGCTGTTGTCAGTCGTTTTGATCGATCCTTTGAACACGGCAACATTCTTCACACCAAGGAAATCATTTTGAATTTCATAGATGTCTTTATCACCCATCCCACCTTTGCGTGATGTGGTCATAAATCCACGAAGTCCGTCAATTGTTGTTGTGTAGAACAAATCGTCTTCTGTAGAGTTGAATGGGAAACCAAGGTTTCTCGCTTCAGACCATGTTCCATCTTCAAGTAGGTCACAGACCATGATGTCATAACCACCCATGCTTCGATTGCCATTTGTTGCGAAATACAACATACGGTTGTCGATCGACACGAAAGGTGCGTCTTCATCGTTTGGACCATTGATTCTTGGACCGAGGTTAACTGGTGCGCTCCATGTGTTTGCATCGATACGTTGAGAAAGGTAAATGTCCTTTCCTCCGTATCCACCTGGACGGTCAGAAGTAAAGAACATACGAGAACCGTCAGCAGAAACCATACAGTGTGTTTCCCAGAATTCTGAATTCACAGAAGGTGCATCGTAAAAAGTGATTTTATTGAATTTTCCTGAGTAAAAATCAGAGTAGTAGATGTCACCTGAACCTGTTGAGTCTTCGTAAATGTAGATTCTTCGTTCGTCCACACTTACTGCCATTGTCGCTTCGTTGTTTCCGGGCTGACAAAATGCGATACGTGTAGGTGTTGTCCATGTTGAATCTGGGTTCATGTAACTTACATAGATATCCTCAGGATTTTGGTTGCGGATTGGGTCACGGTAGGCATCTGACAACCCTTTTTCCCAAGCACGCTTTGACGTGAAGAACAATGAAGTACCATCCAATGAAATGACTGGAGCATATTCCGGATTTTTACTGTTTATGGAGTTACCCACATTCTTTAAAATCACATTCACTGGATTGTTGACTGCGTTTTTTGCTACATTGCATTGTTCAATCCCCAATTTTGCTTCCTTGATCAACTCAGATGTCGTTTTCGAAGCCGCGATGAATTTTGTGTAAAACTCGATGGCCTTGTCCAATTGCGAAGTGGCGTGATAACAAGTCGCCAGGTGATAGAGTGCATCGATTGGTGCGCTTTTCTCTTTCGAACTGTAGGAGTCAAAATTAACATCAGTATTTGTCACTGCCTTTTCAAGATAAGATACTGCCCCTGCATAGTTGTGTTGAACACGCATCAATAAATATCCTTTACGGTAGTTGTAGTTCGCCGATTCAGGGTTGAGTGTGATGAGCTTGTTGGCTACCATCTCTGCCTGATACAAGAAGTTTTCTTGAATCATTGCGGAGTTCTCACGAACCAATTCGTCCTCGGAGCTTGTGTTAATGAACATGAGAACTTCATCATCTGTCTTTTGCGCAGTCAGTGAAAGACTGATGAATAATGAACTAAATAGGAGCAAGAAAAACCCTTTCATGTATCTTGGATTAAGTTAATTTTTAAGCATTTGGAATAAGCTTTCCTTTAAGAAAAATCTTAAACGAAAGAATATTCGGCGTCTAAAGTACTAAATTACTACGAAATAGATAATAAAATGTTTGTTTTTGAAATGAAATTTAATAATCTGTTCAATTCGAGCAAAGTACATTTTCACCTTTAAATATTGGTCCTTTTGAATTTGAAACATAAAAAAAAGCAGCCGAAGCTGCTCTTTTCTTTAAAATTCTCTATTGGAATCAAATTGTTCTAAGTAATCTGCCACTCTCCGCACAAACTGTCCACCCAAAGATCCGTCAACAACGCGGTGGTCGTAGGAATGGGATAAGAACATCTTTTGGCGAATGCCGATAAAATCTCCATGCGGTGTTTCAATCACAGCAGGCACTTTGCGTATGGCACCAACGGCCAAAATAGCGACCTGCGGTTGATTGATAATCGGCGTTCCCATCACATTTCCAAATGTACCAACATTGGTAACCGTAAATGTTCCCCCTTGAATATCTTCTGGCTTCAATTTATTGTTTCGCGCATTGTTGGCCAACTCATTTACTGCTTTTGTAATCCCAACCAAATTCAATCGATCCGCCATTTTAATGACAGGAACAATTAAATTCCCTGAAGGAAGTGCGGTAGCCATTCCAATGTTTATGTCTTTGCGCTTGATAATGGTAGTACCACTTACCGACACATTGATCATTGGGAAATCTTTTATAGCTTTCACAATGGCCTCAATGAAGATCGGTGTGAATGTGATGTTTTCATTCTCGCGCTTCAAGAATTCACCCTTCACTTTATTTCTCCAGTTGACAATGTTTGTTACGTCGGCCTCTACATAAGAGGTGACGTGCGGTGCAACATGCACGGACATCACCATGTGTTCGGCGATCAACTTGCGCATGCGGTCCATTTCAATGATCTCGTCACCTGGATTTGGAATGACAACAGGACCTTTGATGTGTGCATGACCAGAAGTTTCACTTGAAACAATTGCTTTTGGTGATTCTGCAACGGCTTTTGCTGCCACAGGTGCAGGCGCTGCGCCTCGATTTTCTACAAAGTGAAGTATATCTTTCTTCGTTACGCGTCCCCCTTGACCTGTACCTGAAATGGATTCCAATTCATGCATGGCAATTCCTTCTTTTTCAGCAATGCTTCGAACAAGAGGTGAATAGAATTTACCGGATGGACCATTTTTATCGAGTTCTTCCGAGTCAGTTTCGTTTGATTCAGCTATCACTTGTGGTGCAGCTGTTGTTTCTGCTACAGGGGCAGCGGCGGCTGGTGTCGAATCAGCGCTGTCTGTTCCATCGGTTGAAATGATGGCAATCACATCTCCAACTTGCGCGACTTGGTCCTTCTCAAAGAGTTGTTTGATAAGAATCCCACCGGCTTCGGAAGGCAATTCATTATCCACTTTGTCGGTGGCGACTTCAACCAAAGGTTCATCGATTTCGACTTTGTCTCCGATGTTTTTCAACCAATTGGTGATGGTTGCTTCGGTAACACTTTCTCCCATCTTCGGGAGTCGGATTTCTATCTGTGCCATAATTTCCGGATTGGAATATCTTTTTTATAACGAGGACAAAAGTAATGTAAAATTCAATTTCAACAAGAGGACATTGCTTTTATCGGTCGAGTTTTCTCCATGCTTTCGTTAGGATGGATAGATCATTGGATGTGCGGTAATCGCGCGCATAAATTAAATCAAGCTTATCCGATATAGATGGGTCTGGAACTGAAAGTGCGTCAGAGGGCGAAAGCACTCCCGGTTTTAAGCGAGGTAGAACACGTTGGGTGGTGGCTGTTCGTTCGCTATAACCCACAATCGACCGCTTGCCAATAATGATGTTCAGGATATTTCTGAGCAATTGTATTTTTGCTTCGAAGCTCCATACGAGAATTGGAAAAACCAATAGGAGGAGAAATCCGAAAATAAAATCAAAAGAGCGCTTTGCTCTTCGGTTTTCTGGTTTACTGATGGCATCAATATTCAGCACGTAGAGGTCACCCGCAGTTTCAATGGAGTTGCTGCCGATCAATGAGATACTATCGGGTTGTGCAATTTTAAAGTCAATTCCCTTGGAATCAATTTCGGTCATCCAGCTGATGATCTCTCTCGCACTGGTATCTCGTGCGCAGAATACAATTTCGTCAATGGCGTGAATGTGTGCAATTTGATCCAATTGACTTATCGTCCCAACGGATCCAGCTTCTTTCTGTGTACCGACAGAAACATGCTCAATAAACTCGATTTTTGGATATGTTTGAATCAATAATGCTTTAACACGCTGGAATTCATCACCTTTACCAACAACTGCAAAGGAACGCGATTTTGTTCCTCTTAAATTAAAAGACTTGCCAATGGCGAAATGCAAGAAGATGCGCGAAATGAAATAATAGGAAATGGTCCATGCGGCACCTAATAAGATGTACAACCTGGAAAACTGCCAATCTTTCGGTAAAAGGGCGTATGCCACTAGAATAGCAATAGTTCCAGGGATACTTGCCTTGATGAATTTTAGCAATTTCAAGGGCTTGTCATAGCTGCCAACGAAAAGTTGTGCGATAATCCAAACCAAGGCATAGGCGGGGATCGCAATTTGAATGATTTCTGCTGGAAAACGAATGTCCACATGTTTCCACCGATCAGTCAGGGCAATCAGCCCCCCGCAAATGATGGCGAAATCTACGGCAGGCAGAGTAGCGTGACGAATAAAACGGGAAACAAGGGCAAGGGAAGCCCTGAAATAGATGGCCGCATTGATGAGGAAAGAAAAGAGCCACGCGTTTTTTTGCGAAAAATGTTTCCGTGCGAAAATAACCATGGCACGGTAGAATACAAAAACATAATTGACCGAACTTTTCTTGGTACTTTCTCCTTTGTAATGTATAATTCGGGTTTCCGGAAAATAATAGTTCTTATACCCCCCTTTTTGGATGCGGTACGATAGATCGATGTCTTCTCCGTACATGAAAAATGCTTCATCGAGTAAGCCAACCTTATCCAGTGCTTCGCTGCGCATGAGCATGAAGGCACCGCTGAGAATGTCAATTTCATTCGTTTCAAACTCACTTAGGTAGCCAAGGTGATACGTGCCAAAGCGTTTTGATTTCGGAAAAATACGCGACAATCCAAAGATTTTGTAAAAGGCCACAGCGGGAGTGGGGAGTCCTCGTTTTGATTCCGGAAGAAAAATCCCTTTACCATCGACCATGCGCACTCCCAAGCCACCAGCATCGTCGTGTAAATCCATAAAGTCAATGACTTTAGAAAAAGTATCCTCTTCAACTACCGTGTCTGGATTGAGCAATAAAATGTACTTGGCATCCGATAAGCGGATCGCTTGATTGTTTGCTTTGGAGAATCCAAGGTTCTCTTTGTTGTCAATGAGTGTATATTCAGGAAACTTTGCCCGCACCATATCCACAGAACCGTCAATCGAATTGTTGTCCACGACAAAGACTTGACCGTTAATGCCTTCCATCGCCTTGCGCACAGAATTGAGGCATTGCTCCAGAAAGAACTCCACATTGTAGTTGACAATGATTACAGAAATGCGGTATTGAGGGGTTTTATTCACACTTAATCAATCACGGCAATACACGAAATTTCAATCGAAACATCCAAAGGTAATTTGGCAACCTGAACGGTTTCTCGCGCCGGAGGAATGTTGGTGAAATAGCTCGCATACACCTCATTCACAACAGCAAAGTCATTCATGTCCTTCAAAAAAATGCTGCATTTTACAACATGGTCTAAGGTCATCCCAGCTTCCGAAATGAGCGCACTAATGTTTTTTAAAACGCGGTGTGTCGCACTGGCAATGTCTGAGTTGACCAATTCACCAGTATAGGGGTCAAGTGGAATTTGTCCACTCACATATAAGGTGTTATTGGAAAGGATGGCTTGACTATATGGTCCAATGGGCGCTGGAGCTCCTGGAATTTGAATGACAGTTTTCATGACTTTAATTTCGGATTGATGTAAAAGGAGTAATCCTGCTCCTTGAAGTTCTATTAACTTTGTGCAAGTTTAACAAAATATGCGCAAACCAATGAGACTGTTATTGGTCGATTTCAAGGATTCTTTTACGTTTAACCTTTATCACATCTTTGAAGCACTGGATGTGGATATCGATGTAGTGGAAGATGGAGCCCTTTTTACCGAGGAACTTCTTTTGTCGTATGATGGAATTGTGCTTTCGCCAGGACCCGGATTGCCGGAAGAAAAGAAATCTATGATGTCCGTAATCGCAATGGCAGTTGGTAAGCGGCCAATATTAGGTGTTTGCTTGGGGATGCAAGGAATTGCAAGGCATTTTAACCTGCCACTTTACAATCTTCCGCAGGTACAGCATGGTGTAGTCACGGAAGTTCATGTGCAGCATGTGTCGGATTTGTTTGAGCTGTTGCCATCGAAATTTGATGCGGGATTGTACCACAGTTGGGCCGTTGATGTTGAACATCAAGATCAAGTGTTGTGCAGTGCACGTTCTGAAAATGGCGTAGCAATGGCCATTGAAAAAAGTGCGGAACATATTTACGGCATCCAATTTCATCCAGAATCGGTGCTTACCCCCTTGGGGGAACAACTGTTAACTAATTTTATAAAAATCTGCTCCGTTCAGAAAAAATAAAGAGACAAATCGTATTTTTGACATTCAACTTAAACTAAAAAAAAATGAAACAATTTATTTTTATTCTTGCACTCTTTGCGTCATTGAATTCGTTTGCACAATCATGTGTAGGTAAATGGATTACCATCGACGACGAAACAAATAAGAAGAAATCGATTGTCGAATTGTATAAGGTCGATGGAAAGCTTTACGGAAAAATCATTTATCTGTTTCCCAGAGAAGGTCGCGAAGAAAATCCGAAATGTAAAAAATGCACGGATGATCGCAAAGATCAACCCCTTGTTGGATTGCAAATCGTACGCAGCTTGAAATGGGATGGGGAAGAATGGGAAGGTGGGACGATTGTCGATCCAGAAATTGGAAAAATCTATACCGTTAAAATGTGGCTCGAAGAAGGAAATGCCAATTTATTGAATGTTCGCGGCTACATCGGACCATTGTACCGTACACAGAAATGGGTGCGTGTAGAATAAAAGATTAAATAATTGCACAGTTTTCTAAACATTAGAGGGTGTTTATTGTTTATTCAAAAAAAAGAAATTTAGTCGAATGAAAAAATCAACACTCCTCATTGTTTGTCTGGTGTTTCCAATGCTCATCTTTGCGCAGTCGGGAAAAGTTATTGGTAGAGTATTTAATGCCTTAAACAATGAACCCCTTCCATTTGCGAAGGTAATCGTTGTTGATCAACAAAAAGGTGCCGTTTCACTCGACGATGGAAGTTTCGAAATCAATGGTTTGATGCCGGGCGTTTATAACTTCAAAGCAAGTGTCTCCGGTTTTCAAGATTTGATCATCAATGAGGTCACTGTGACCAATGCACGGACGGTTGAGTTAAATTTTCCTTTGGAAATGATTATCGTCGATAAGGAGGAAGTCATCGCAAAAGCGTCTCCATTTGTTCGAAAGGACGAATCGCCTGTTTCCTTAAAAACGCTGAATGCGACAGAAGTTGAACGGCTACCAGGGGCAAACCGTGATGTGAGTAAGGTATTGCAAGCCCTTCCAGGTGTAGCATCCAGAGCGACCTTTAGAAACGATATTATCATCCGCGGAGGTTCACCTGGAGAAAATAAATTTTACCTCGACGGCATCGAAGTGCCCAACATCAATCACTTTGCAACCCAGGGTTCGAGTGGTGGTCCGGTAGGGTTGCTCAATGTGAATTTTATTCGTGAGGTAGACTTTTATTCAGGTGCTTTTCCATCGAGCAGAGCAAATGGCTTGAGTTCGGTGATTTCGTTCAAACAAAAGGACGGTAATCCAGATGCCGTAATCGCGAACTTCGCATTGGGCTCTAGTGATGTGGCCTTGACTTTAGATGGTCCTTTGGGTAAAAAAGCAGATTTCATCTTCTCAGCAAGACGTTCTTATCTTCAGTTTCTGTTCTCCGCGCTGCAGCTGCCCTTTTTGCCGACATACAACGATTCACAATATAAGGTGAATGTCAAGATCAATGATAAAAACAAAATTACCTTCTTGGGGTTAGGGGCGTTTGATCAATTTCGATTGAATACCAAGGTGAACGAAAAAGTAACGGATCCCGATAAGAAAGAATACAACGAATTTATTCTGGGTAACATACCAGCTCAGGGTCAGTGGAATTATACATTTGGGGTGAATTGGCTCCATTATTCCAAGCATTCCTACCAAATGGTGGTGCTCAGCCGAAACATGCTGAAAAACACATCGCGCCGCTATGCAGGTAATGTCGAAACCGATGCAAACAAAATTTTGGATTATTCGTCCTTCGAAGCGGAAAACAAATTGCGATTTGAACATGTGTACTCAAAGAACGGGTGGAAATTAACCGCAGGATTTGGTTACGAATATGCGCGTTACAACAACCAGACCTACAATAAAATCATCGTACAAGGATTGCCGATTACAGTAGATTACACCTCAGATTTGTACCTGAGCAAAGGATCTGTGTTTGCACAGCTGAATCATGGACTTTTTGGCGAACGCTTGAACCTTTCCTTGGGCTTGCGCACTGATGTCAGTAACTACTCAAAGTCATTGATGAATCCATTGGACCAATTGTCTCCCATGATTTCGGCCAGTTTTCGTGTGAATGAGCGGTTTTCGATCAATGCCAATGTCGCGCGATTCCACCAGCTGCCCTCTTACACCGTTCTTGGATTCAGGGATGCCACAGGAACCTTAGTAAACAAGCAAAATGATGTGCAGTACATTCGCGCAGACCATTTCGTATTAGGTACGGAGTATGTGACGAAGTTCTCGTCTCGATTTACAGTAGAAGGATTTTACAAGGGTTACAGCCGATACCCATTCTCGCTTAATGATTCCATTTCCTTGGCCAATCAAGGATCTGACTTCGGAGTAGTGGGCAATGAGGCGGTGAAGTCAATTTCAACAGGTAGGGCCTATGGCGCTGAATTTTTGTATCAGCAAAAGATGGTCAAAGGATTTTATGGGATTGTGGCCTATACTTTTGTGCGTTCTGAGTTTAAAGATAAAAATGGCAGCTACATACCTTCATCATGGGATAGTCGCCACATCGTTTCAATTACCGGAGGAAAACGTTTCAAAAAAGGTTGGGAAGTAGGTTTCCGTTGGTTGTTTTCAGGTGGTTCGCCCTACACGCCAATTGATGTGGCAACGTCCAGCTTAAAACAAGTATGGGATGTCAATGGGCAAGGCGTGTTGAACTACAATTTGCTCAACTCCATGCGTGAATCAAGTTACCACCAGTTGAACATGCGTGTAGACAAGAAAATCTTTTTACCGAAGTTTTCGATGAATTTTTACTTGGACATTCAGAATGTATACGGACACAAAACCACCGTTGCGCCGATTCTGTTGTTGGAAAAAGATGCGAATGGTCAACCGATCACTGATCCAAATGATCCAACACGCTACAAGACGAAGTACATTAAGAATACCTCAGGAATTGTGCAACCTACCTTGGGTATCATTCTTGAATTGTCTGCGAAGCGAAATCCAACACGTTTCAAATAAAGGAAAAGTCAACACGTCGGTTGTGCTGCTTGCCTTCGGGTGTTGAATTGTTGTCCACGGGTAAGCTTTCACCTTTGAAATCTATTTCGAGGCGATCTTTGGATAGTCCATGTGAGGTAAAGAAGGCAATAATCGCCTCTGCACGTCTTTTTGACAAGTCAAGGTTATATTGATCGGACCCGTCTGCGTCAGTGTGTCCTGTGACTTTAATGCGCAAATCGGAGTGACCGTTGACTACGCGAATGAGCCGAATCAGAAAGTCATGGTATTCCGGTTTTATTTCAGCCAGATCGTAGTCGAAATAAATTGGAACGAATTTAAAATTGTCGCGCTCCCTTTTTCGTATTTCTGGTGCAAAATATCCTTTGCTGTAATCTGAAACGAAGGTGTTGAACCAAGCTTGCGATGGCGCAGCTTTATCACCTTCAGGAAAAGTTTCATTTGAGCGGTAGAGAATGATTTTTCCTCTGTTGTTTCGGCAATCTGAACTTGTATACTTACCTTCTAAATAGCCCGTGCTGTCGTTGAAAGTCAAAGTGGCTGACAACATGCACCATGTTGTTTTCGTGTTGCTTTTCTTTTTTTCGATGAATGTTTGTTGAAAGCTCAGGTTTGTCCCATTGGCCGTCCCCTTCATTTTTTTTACCGCGAAAAGAGCCGATTGATTGAGTTCCTCACGTGTTTTTCCAATGAATTCCTTCTCGTTCGAAGGTATGCTTAAATAGATGATGCTGGCTTGTTGAAGTGTTCCTCCGTCGCGAACAAGCATTCCCTGCCAGTTGCCTGAAAGCAGGGATTGAGCAATCGTTGATAGCGTCAATACACAAAACGCAACACTAAGACATTTCGTTTTCATCGCTCAATTATTCGTTTAATTTCGAAAAAGGTTTCCAATTGGTGCGCGTTAGCGAACATTGTTTTCTTAAATTTGTTAGTATTCAAAACGGGACAAATGAAATTAGTGATAGCAATGGCAGTCGTATTTGCAGCAATGGCCTTCGTAAGTGAAGAGAAAGGTACAATTTATCAGTTTACGGTGAAAGACATCAATGGGGATGACTTTAAATTTTCATCGTTGAAAGGGAAGAAAATCATGGTTGTCAATACGGCATCGAAATGTGGTTTAACACCTCAATATGAGCAGCTGGAGGAATTGTACAAAAAATACAAAGATGAAAATTTCGTCATTGTAGGATTTCCAGCCAACAACTTCATGGGTCAGGAGCCAGGGTCTAACGAGGAAATTGAATCCTTTTGCAAGAAAAACTATGGTGTGACTTTTCCGATGATGGGTAAAATTTCCGTGAAAGGTGCTGACATGCATGAGGTGTATAAATTCTTGACGACAAAGTCGATGAATGGTCTGGAAGACAATCAGGTGGCTTGGAATTTCCAGAAGTACTTAATCAACGAAAAGGGCGAGCTCGAGTATGTGATTTCACCACGCACATTGCCAAACGACCCTCAGATTATTGAGTGGATTACAAAGAAGTAAAAAGCGCAATTTCCTCGTTAATATTTTGTTGATAAGTTCACCATTCGGGAGGCGTTATGCTGACCTGAAAACCCTTGTATTTTCCTATTTTTGCATGTTAAACAACTAACTATCCAAAAATAAGGATTACGATGAGTGAAGAAGTGAAAAAAGACCAGTATTCAGCGGACAATATTCAAGTCCTTGAGGGCTTAGAGGCGGTTCGCAAGCGTCCAGCGATGTACATTGGTGATGTCGGTGTGAAAGGTTTACATCACCTGGTATATGAAGTTGTCGATAACTCAATTGATGAGGCCTTGGCCGGACATTGTGATACCATCGATGTATGGATCAATGAAGACAATTCAGTTACGGTGCGTGACAACGGTCGTGGAATCCCTACGGCAATGCACACCAAAGAAAAGAAATCAGCTCTTGAAGTAGTAATGACGGTTCTCCACGCTGGTGGTAAGTTCGATAAAGATACCTACAAGGTCTCTGGTGGACTTCACGGAGTAGGGGTATCGTGTGTGAATGCACTATCAATACACTTGCGTGCAACAGTGCGTCGCGATGGAAAAGTGTTTGAACAAGAATACAGCATCGGAAAACCGTTGTACGATGTAAAAGTGATTGGTGAAAGTGAAGAAACGGGTACGACAGTAACGTTCAAGCCAGATGCGTCTATTTTCGATTATACAGAATACAACTACAATACCTTGGCGGCAAGAATGCGTGAATTGGCATTCTTGAACAAAGGAATTACCATTACTCTCACAGACTTGCGTGAGACAGATGATGACGGTAAGCACATGTTTACTACCTTTCATTCTGAGGGTGGATTGAAGGAATTTGCACAATACCTCGACCGCAACCGTGAACCATTGATTTCTGATGTGATCTACTTCGAGGGGGAACGCGAAGGAATTCCTGTGGAGGTTTCATTAACGTACAATACTTCGTACACGGAGAACATTCAAGCGTATGTGAACAACATCAATACGCATGAGGGAGGAACCCACCTTTCTGGTTTCCGTCGTGGATTGACCAATACTTTGAAGAAATACGCCACTGAATCTGGCATGTTGGCGAAAGAAAAAATCGAAATTGATGGGGATGACTTCCGTGAAGGATTGACTGCGGTTGTTTCTGTGAAAGTGCAAGAACCACAATTTGAAGGACAAACAAAAACGAAATTGGGTAACCGCGAGGTAACTGCTCCTGTAAGTCAGGCAGTTTCAGAAATGTTGTCTGCATACCTAGAAGAACACCCCGCTGAAGCGAAAATTATCGTTGATAAGGTGATTCTTGCTGCGCGTGCCCGTCATGCTGCACGCAAAGCGCGTGAGATGGTTCAACGTAAGAATGTACTTACGGGTTCTGGACTTCCAGGGAAATTGGCTGACTGCTCCGAAAAAGATCCTGCAGCATGCGAAATCTTCTTCGTCGAGGGAGATTCGGCGGGTGGAACGGCGAAACAGGGCCGCGACCGTCACTTCCAAGCGATCATGCCATTGCGTGGAAAGATTTTGAATGTAGAAAAAGCGATGCAACACAAGATCTTCGAGAATGAGGAGATTAAAAACATCTACACCGCTTTAGGGGTGCGCATCGGGACAGAGGAGGATTCCAAAGCATTGAACCTCGAAAAATTGCGCTACCATAAAATCATCATCATGTGTGATGCCGATGTCGATGGTTCGCATATCGAGACATTGATCCTTACTTTCTTGTTCCGCTATATGAAGGAATTGATCGAGAATGGATATGTATACATTGCAACTCCACCGTTGTACCAAGTGAAAAAAGGAACAAAATCAGATTATGCGTGGAACGAAGATCAACGTGATCGCCTCATCCAAGAGTTAAAGGGAGGTGGTAGCGAAACTTCAGTGAATGTGCAACGGTACAAGGGGCTTGGAGAGATGAACGCGGAACAATTGTGGGAAACGACAATGTGTAAGGAGTCTCGTACATTACGCCAAGTAACCATTGAAAATGCGGCTGAGTGCGACCAAATCTTCTCCATGTTGATGGGAGATGATGTTCCACCTCGCCGTGAGTTCATTGAGAAAAATGCAAAATACGCCAATATAGATATTTAATAATCAATGATTTATGTGAAACGCTCCTTTGGGAGCGTTTTTTTTATTTTAAAAAAACTAATATTAACGCAAGGTTAAGAAGTGAAAAGAATCTAACTTGCGTAATAATTTAAAAACAGAAAATGAATAAATTCTTTCTCTCATGCTTCTTTGCAGCGTTCATTGGAATGACTGGATCGGCGCAAACTTTTTATGATCGGGCGTCTGTACAGACGATCGAAATCTTTTTTGGTTTTGCCAATTGGGATGCGCAAATGGATGCTTTGGCGACAACAACTGAAGATTATCTAGTTGCGGATTCTGTGCGCATCAATGGTGTGGTTTACGACAGCGTAGGTGTGAAGTACAAAGGAAATAGCTCGTACAATGCGAACAATAACAAAAATCCGATTCACATTGAATTGAATTATATTCATGGAAGCGCGGATTATCAAGGGTACACAGACATTAAATTGTCGAACGGCTACAATGACCCATCAATGATACGCGAGGTGCTTTCCTATGCGATTCTTGAGCAATACATGGATTGTCCGAAGGCAAACTTCGCGAATGTTTATATCAATGGTACACTCCGAGGAGTGTATTCCAGTGCAGAATCGATTGATGATTCCTTCAACGGTGATCATTATTATTCAACGGGTGGAGCTTTCTTTAAATGCAACCCAGTTGGAGGCGCAGGTCCAGGTAGCACAGGAAGTCCAGACCTAAAATACTTAGGGACAGACTCTGCATCGTATGCCTCAAGCTATGAAATTAAGTCATTGTATGGGTGGAAGGAATACATCGGGATGATGGATACGTTGAACAATAACTTCACGAAGATAGAATCTGTGTTGGATGTTGACCGCGCCTTGTGGATGCTTGCCTTCAACAATGTCTTGGTGAACCTTGATTCTTATTCAGGTGCCTTTCGTCAAAACTATTACATGTACCGCGATTTAAATGGCCGTTTTGTGCCTACAGTATGGGATTTGAACATGAGTTTTGCCGGATTCCCGGGTGGAACAGGTGGAGGGGCCTATACCGCTACAACCTTGGATCCGATGTCAAATAGTACATCAACAATTCACCCACTGATCGTGAAAATGTTGGGTGACCCCATGTACAAGCGTATGTACATGGCACACATCCGCACAATGTTGCAAGAGATATTTATTTCAGGAGCGTATTTAACAACGGCTAACAGCTTGCGTACAACGATTGATGCATCAGTTCAATCGGACCCCTATAAATTTTACACCTATGCGCAGTACCAAGCCAGTTTAACAACAGCAGTTACTGGAGGAGGAGGACCAGGTGGTGGATCGTCAATCCCTGGAATTCAAACACTCATGACAGCACGCGCAACTTACTTTGGAACCAATGCCAACTACATTCTAGTTGCGCCAACGATTCCATCCATCAACTTCAGTTCTGCAACACCTACTTTTGGTCAAACAGTCACCGTTACGGCAACATGCACGAATGAAACGACGGTTTTCTTGGGTTATCGCTTTAGCCACCCATTGAAATTTACACGCGTTCAAATGTTCGATGACGGTGCACACAACGATGGTGCTGCCGGTGACCATGTGTATGGAGTAGATGTAGTGATGAATGGTGCAATGATGGAGTATTATGTCTATGCAGAAAATGCGAATGCTGGATTGTTCAGCCCGCAACGCGCAGAGCATGAATTCCATACCTTGATGGTAACCTTGCCGGTAGCTACGGCAGGACAAGTAGTAATCAATGAGTTGATGGCCAGCAATAGCACAACGGCGGTTGATAATTACGGAGAAAGCGATGACTGGATCGAGTTGTACAACACGACATCAACGCCATTGAGTGTTGCTGGTTTGTACCTTTCCGATGACCCACTTTATTTGAACATGTGGCAGATTCCTGCCGGAACATTCATCGATGCGAATGACTATTTAATTATTTGGGCGGATGATGACACCTCTCAATATGGTTTGCATACCAACTTTAAGTTGGGTTCAAACGGAGAAACTCTAGTGTTCAGCAATGGTACAGCTTTCTTTGACGATGTAACTTTTGGTATTCAATCCACCGATGTGTCTTATGCACGTTGTCCAGATGCAGGCGTATTCAGTTTTGCGCCACCAACATTTGCAGCATCTAACAATTGTACAGCATCCTTGAACGAATTGGATCAGCCATTGGCGGTATCTGTTTATCCTGTGCCCACCTTGGACGTGGTGTATGTCACTTCCCAAGAAGAGCAATTGACCTTGACCGTTGTTGACTTGAGCGGACGCCAATTGTATGCTACAAAAATGTCAGCAGGTAAAATCGAAATTCCATCAACAGCATGGATGTCAGGTTACTACCGAATTCTTTTAACCAATGAGGTAAGTGGTAAATCGACATCGATTCCAATGATGAAACAATAAGTTTTAGTTTATAGATTGATTGAAAGAGAGTGGCTTATGGTCACTCTTTTTTTGTGAGAAAATTGAAATAATTCACAATGAAAAGAACCTTTTACATCTTGACTCTTTTATGTGCATTGATCCTTCAATCGTGCGGACTAAAATCAGCAATGGCAGTGGGGCTAAATTTTTCAACTGAAAAATCCACACTTCCTGAATCTTTGCATTGGCAGAAAATTGGCTTTGCTAAGGAATTGATCAATCAAAAGGAAATGATTGTGGTCATTAGCGGAGGTTCAAATCCACTTCCTTTAGATCAATGGGACGACTTTAAACCGTCATTTCCTTACATGAAAAATCTTGACCGCAATTTACTTTTTCAGCAAACGGCATTTTATCGTTCTCCAAATACGGATGTTGATTGTGAAGCCACTCAATGCATACGTCAACGCGCGTACAAAGGATATACCTGGGTGGAAATGGCGAAACCCATTTGTGTAGATTTCGTGGGTGGAAAAACAGATCTACTAAAACCTGAAGAAGGACACTTGGTCATTAAAACCATCCAAAAATGTCAAACAGTCCTATTCACCGATAGCATTTATCAACTTACAGACAATAAAGGGAATTATTACGTGATGCATGCCACTGAAACAGCACAACCAGATACAACAGTTATTTTGCCCAGCGGTTGGTCGCTGAAAAAAGTGATGTTGCACGAACCCTTAATCATTTCACCATTTGGAGGTGGTAATGAATGTTATTTCAATATTGTTGGAGATCACTTAGGGCAGGGGTATCATCAATACATCTTTTCGGATTCCGTTTATCCGGCTAAGGGGAGGTGAGATGGATGGCTAAATCACTGATCCTACTCCGTCCTCACCAATTTATCTTTCCAATAATACTCCGTCAATCGAATTCCACCGTACTCGTTGTAATAGTCCCACTTCCCGTGCTTTATTGAGCAAAGTTTTCGGTTCCAGA
>CANGIC010000020.1 GCA_947453795.1 Flavobacteriales bacterium | reverse complement strand
GTTGATGCAAATCCATCTGGGGCGACAATTAAAATACCGATGGTTAATGCCATTTGTGCAAACGAAGCGCTTACTATTGAAAACACAAATCAAATAGCCCTTACCATCGGATTAAATGACGATCAACATATCATTGGCGCTGAGAAATCCTTGACATTCAACCCGAAGTACGCAGGTGTGTATACTATTTCTTACACGCTCAATGGAGATGTTGTTACCTCTTCTTTTTTCACGGTAAAACCTTCCCCTCGTGCTGATTTTCAAATCGACATGTCTGACAAATACGACCAAGGTGTGCCCACTACCTTGTTGTCTGCAACTGCAGGCGATGATGTGACTTACTCATGGTTGATTAATGGAAATCAATCCTTTACTGGAACAAATGTAAAAGCACATTTCTTCTCAAAAGGAAATCACGACGTGGAATTGACAGTGAAGAATGAATCGAATGGTTGTGAGGCATTGGCAGTAAAAATGATTCGCATTGATGAAGACTATAATCTTCTGGCGACGAATACTTTTACATCTACATCAACGGATCCGCGTAAATCGACCTTCATGCCGTATGCGTTGAAAGTTCGTAACGTTGATTTCAAATTGACAATTATAGACCCAAGCAATGGAGCGATTGTTTATGAAACAAGTGATGCTTCTGAAGGATGGAATGGTATTGATAAGCGAAATGGTCAATTGGTAGATACGCAAAAACCATTTGTTTGGATTGTACGCATTATGAATCCATTGCCAGGCGAACAGCCAGAATATAAGAGTACGGTGATTCGATTGAATTAATTGAAAGGGCGAAAGCCCTTTTTTTTTATTCCTTAAAGGAAGGAAGCTTTAGGCGGATAGCATCTAATTTTTCAGCCAACTTCTTGTCGTGCTTCGAGTGATCATCCCCCATTGGCACGTGAGCTTTGAGCTTACGGTAACGCACAACTTCCTCAATCATCCCCTTTGTTTCAATGGTACAGGATGACTCTACAAGTCGATTCCAAACATAATCAACGGCCTCTTCTGACGGATGGATTCGATCCTGTTTAAAGAATCGATAGTCGCGCAACTCGTCAATAACGATTTCGTAGGAAGGGAAATATACGGATTCCGTTTTTGCACACATTTGCCGAACCGCATCAATTAAAACCGCTTTGCTTTGATTATTTTCAACCAGGCCATCCCGAACATGACGCACGGGACTGACTGTAAACACAATCGTGAGATCAGGAAACAATCGGTTCATTTCTTCGATGATTGGCAACCAGCTATTTACAATTTCTTCAGCAACTGTCAGAGATTTCGTGAAACTTTGCGCAGGTGCCTTGTGGCAGTTTGACACAATGATACCATCCTCTTTCAAGAGATAGCCCCATGCCGTTCCAAACGTAATGAAAAGATGCGATGATGAACTCAAGGCATGTTTGAACGCTTTGCGTGTTTCTGTTAATTTCGTCAGAAGTCCCCACCTATTTCCCTCACAAAATTTTGAAGAAGCATCCCAAGAAATGAATCTATCCTCAATGGAATCAATGCGTTCAATGGGATTCTCTATCAAACAATTCGAAAGAAAACGCGCCAGTGCCAATGGATGAAATACCGTACCTACAGGATTTGAAACTGCAGAAAATCCGGTATAATTGGCTTTCCCAGCGATTTCATCAGAAAAACAACTTCCAAGAAAAGCAAGACCTTTTGAATGGCTGAGTTCAGGTCGAAGTTCAGGAATTGAAAAGCTTAGATAGAATGGTTGCACGATTAATTCATTAGGGCCTTGGCATTTTCGCGCGCTGAATCCGTAATTAATTCACCACTCATCAATCGTGCGATTTCGTCCACTCGTTGGGTATCACTTAAAATACGTACACTTGTTTCCGTGCGTTTACCGTCCGATTTTTTTTCTACAACATAATGATGATCGGCTTTTGCTGCCACCTGGGGCAAATGTGAAATGGCCATCAATTGAAACTCCTTGCCCATTCTCTTGAGAAGGTTACCAATTTTCTGTGCGACTTCACCGGAAACACCTGTATCGATTTCATCAAAAAGTACAGTTGGCAAGGACGAATGTTCCGAGATCATTTGCTGTAAGGCAAGCATTACTCGGGAAAGTTCTCCTCCGCTCGCCGCTTTTTCAATAGGAACGGGTTCCATCCCAGCATTTGCAGAAAAGCGCATCTCAATGGCTGTACATCCCGATTCACGTAAGGTGCTGATTGTATTCAATTGAAACTCCAATCGCGTATCTGGCAGCTTCAAATCCTTTAAAATCGCCTGCAATTGAAGTGAAATGTGCGTCGACGATTTCACCCTTTTCTCGTGAAGTTCTTTCGCTTGTCGAAGTGCTTGATCATTTAATTCCCGAACAATCTGTGAAAGCTGTTCGATTTCTTGTTCCAATTCTTCACCACCGAGTACTACCTGCTCCAATTGGTTCCGGAATTCAATCAGTTCCGCACGATTCGACAAGCGATGTTTCCGCAATACACTGTTGTACTTATCAACGGTTTGCGCCATTTGTTCAAGGACCTCAGGGTTGATTTCCGTTGTTTGTAAAATGCGCTCAGCGTCGGTTGAAATATCCTCTAATTCAATTAATGAAGCGCGAATTCGCTCCGACAGCTGATTTATTTCGACATCCGAAACCGCCACTTTGTCCAATCTGTTTTGCAGCATCCTCATTCGGTCCGCGACCTGATCATCTCCAGCAATCGTATTGGCAATCAATCCGAGAACCTCTTGCAATTGCGACACATTTGCTGCGCGATTCAGTTCATTTTCAAATCGTTCAAAATCTGTTGTATCCGGCTGAAGTTCATTCAATTCATTGAGCTGAAAGGAATTGTAATCACTTTCTGCCCTAATTTTTTCAATGGATAACCGAAGTTGATCCAACTCCTTTTCCTTTTGGCGCAGCGCTTTGAACGTGTTGAGATATTCTACTTTTTCGGCGGTCAAATCCGATAAAACATCCAGTACACTCAATTGAAATTCTTTTTCCTTCAATTCAATCGTATTGTATTGAGAATGGATATTCAAGAGCTGAGAAGTCAATTCACGAAGAACATGCAGCTGCACCGGAGTATCATTGATAAAAGCCCTAGATTTCCCCTGTTTGGTAACTTCCCTACGAATCAGTGTCGTCGTTTCATTGTCCAATTCATTTGCATTAAAGAATGCAGCACACTCAAATTTTGATAGGTCAAATTCAGCTTCAACTACCGCTTTTTCAGCATGATTTCCGATGACAGAAAAATCAGCGCGATCACCAAGAATTAATCCTAACGCATGGAGAAGAATTGATTTACCCGAACCCGTTTCACCCGTAATAACGGTGTATCCACTATTGAAATGGAGTTCAACCGCTTCAATGAGTGCAAAATTGCGGATGCGTAAATGGCGAAGCATCAGTTGAGAATATCCTGGTATTTTGAGGCGTTTGTTGGGTCGAGGCGTTTGAGGAGATTCACGACCTCTGTTTTATCCTTTACCTCCGCATCCGCGTACAGATTTTTTAGCTCCACCAATTTTGCCTGAACGAAATTCAATAGATTAATGGAATTCGGTCGTGTAGCAACCACTTTATTCAATTCGGAGAGCGCAGAATAAATGGCTTGACGGGCTTTCAGCTTATCGTCGTACAGGTAATCGATTCCCTTTCTGTGGTAATTGTAATTGCACAAACGCAACGGTTCAAATAGCTGATGTAAGATATTATCCACCAGGTAAAAACGGTTGCGCTTTCCTGTTTCATTGGATTTCCATCCTTTCGCTCCCGACGATTGCGCATTCGAAACAATTTGTTGGGCTTCATTGAAATAAGGTGTTCCACCTTTCAACGAAAAAGAATCGTAATCCATACCGATAATGAAATAGGCATAGAATGCCAAAATGGATGTTAAGTTATCGCGGTACTGATTTGGGGCATAGATCAATACAGAATTCCGAGAATAGGCAAATTGAATGTCATCGTCTTGGAAATTGAATAAAGTCGTGTTGTAGGAAGAGTTAAATCCTGGGCGGGTAGATTGGACCTGCATAGAGCCCTCATACGTACCCGGGGAAGGAATGGAATTGATTTGAAGTTGAATGTTACAATTGATGCGCTCCTCCACTTTGAACTTTTCTTTGGTCCATTGGGTCGTATTCATCATGTCGTAGATTGTTTGTTTCAATTGGTCAAAAATTTCTTTTTCAACCGATGTCACTTCCAATCGTGCATCTGTGATGATACTCACTTGGCAATTGAGTTCTTGAGCGGAAGCGTTTCCGGCGAACAAGAGAATGAATAGAGAAAAAATAAACGATCTCATTGGATTGAATTGATCAAGTATTCGACAATATTTTCAGCAACTTTTTGTTTTGAGCTTAACTCAAATTCCGTTTGCTTATTGCGCTCATCTAAGATAGTAATTTTATTTGTGTCCACCGAAAATCCAGCGCCTTCATCGGCAAGACTATTGAGCACAATAAAATCTAGGTTTTTTTTCTTGAGTTTGAGCATCCCGTTTTGGAGCAAATCTTCCGTTTCTAGGGCAAATCCGACCAAGTATTGATTCTTCGATTTGTGCGCACCTGCCCACGCAAGAAGATCCGGATTTTTCACCAAGGCAATTGTTGGGTCTATGTCAGACTTCTTCATTTTAGATGAAGCCACAGAAATTGGTTTATAGTCCGCTACAGCGGCTGCAAATACACCTGTGTCACTGGATTCCCAATGCGCTTTCACTGCTTCAAACATTTCATCTGCGCTCACCACATCGATTTGTTGAAGTCGATGGTGGGTCAATGTTTGGTGCGTTGGTCCTGCAATTAAAACAACATCCGCGCCTTCTGACAAACATACTTTTGCGATTTCAAAGCCCATTTTCCCCGACGAGTGGTTGCCTATGAAGCGTACAGGATCAATGGCTTCAAAGGTTGGTCCCGCTGTAATCAGTATCTTATGTCCTTTTAATCTCCCCGTATTTTTTTGTTCAAAAAACGTCGCGATGGCCTTGAAGATTGTTTCGGGTTCAGCCATTCTTCCTTCACCTTCCAAGCCACTGGCAAGTTCCCCACGTTCAGCCGGGATAACCACAACTTGATCTGCTTCCAGTTGAAGGAGGTTTCTTTTTACAGATGGGTGTTGGTACATATCGAGATCCATTGCCGGTGCAACAAGTGTGGGGCACTTCATGGATAAATAGGTGGCGAGCAAAAGATTGTCACTATTGCCGATGGCCATTTTCGCTAAGGAGGAAGCAGTCAATGGAGCAATAACCAGCACATCGGCCCAAAGTCCAAATTCGACGTGATTCGTCCATTCTCCTGTCTGTTTGTTCCAAAACTCAATACCGACAGGATTTCCTGAAAGTGTGGAGACGACTAGGGGGCTTATAAAATCAGAAGAGGCAGGAGTCATTATACATCTGACTTCTGCCCCTGATTTTTTGAGCATGCGAATGAGGAATGCGATTTTGTACGCTGCAATACCTCCTGTAATGCCCAGAAGTATGCGTTTCCCTTGCATGTATTAGTTTTCTTTTTCTTCGTACTTGCGCATGTAGATTTTGTCGTCAAGCAATTCTTGCATTGCCATAGCTACTGGCTTCGGCAATTTCTCATAGAATTTAGAGATTTCAATCTGCTCACGGTTTTCAAAAATCTCTTCCAAGTTGTCTGTAGAAGAAGCAAACTCTTGCAATTTCGTAGTCAACTCTTCTTTCAATTCTGAACTGATTTGGTTTGAACGTTTCGAAACAGCCACGATTGATTCGTAGATATTTCCCGTTTTTTCCTCCATTAAGATTGTATCACGTGTTACCGTTGAACGCTCCGCTGTACTGTTCTTGAAATTCATATTTTCTATTTTCTGGTCGTTAATTTTTCCAATTCCTTCACCAACGCATCGTTGTATCCATCTACCTCAGCATCGTGCGTAGATTCGGGAAATTCGGCTACAAAAGTACGATATCTTTCCATAGCTTGCTCAATCCGTTCCTTTTTTTTCTCGTCTACACTATTTAACGCGAGATAGTAGGCATTTTTAACCAAGATAAACATCACTTCTTCTCGATTCTTTGATCTTGGGTAATCTTGCATGAACGAAGTGGCAGAAGTTACGGCCGCTCGGAAATTCTCTGTTTTAGAATACAAACGAACCGCATCGTAATCTTTCTTCTCAAGCTTCAGGTGCAGGCGATCCATAATTTTATTGCACGAATCCACCAAAGACGACTGCGGATAGGTATCAATAAACTGTTGCAAATTATTGATTGCAAGTTCGGTGTCGTTTTGGTCCAACGACGATTCAGGCGAATTATTCACCGAACACATTGCCGAGAGAAACAAGGACTCTTGCGCTTTTACGCTATACGGGAAACGCTGAGTAAATGCACCCAAATAATAGCCAGCCATGTAATAATCGCCTTCTTCGTAGTACGATTTCCCAATGCGAAAATAGGCCAATTCACCTTCACCTGTTTTAGGCATCCGCTGGTAAATTTGCTCGTACAACACAATGGTTCGGGCAAACTGCTTGTCTGTGTACAACTCATCTGCCAATTCAAACTTGCGTTTATAATCATCGCCCTTAATTACTTTATTGTAATCAGAGCACGCAAAAAATAGCAATGAAAGCACGACTATAAAACTTAAGCGATAGGTTTGAATCATGAGCCCAAATGTACGATTAAAATGAACACGATATCTGTGAAACTTTGTTAAGGAATGGAACTATTTGACACGTAAACTCCGACCAATCTGCAAGGTTTCTGTGGGACGAATCCCGTTCAGCTGGCAAATTTTAGACACCGTGGTTTGATTTCGATCGGCAATTTCTGAAAGCGTATCACCCGACCTCACCTTGTAATATTTGCGTTGTGCAGCTTGGACCACTGGCGGTGTAACAACAACAGGATCTGGGCCCTCCCCTTCTAAATCCGTAGGTTTTGCGCCGGGTCTAAATAGACCACTGAAGACAAACAAATTATCGTCTTTACACACTCTTTTTTCAAAATCAATCACCTCTTCTGGATTGATCGATGCATCGTAAAACCGTACTTCAAAATGCAAATGTGAGCCAAAGGAATGTCCGGTATTTCCGCCAAGTCCAAGCACATCACCGGCCTTCACTTCTTGGTCGGGCACTACGAGTAACTTACTCAAGTGTGCGTAGAATGTTTCCAAACCGTTATAATGACGCACTATGACTAAATTTCCAAATCCACCCTCATTGTACTTGGCGTAGCGCACCTTTCCTCCCCAAGCCGAACGAACGGTATCGCCCGTTTCCAAGTCAAGGTCAATGCCACTGTGATGGCGACCACTGCGATATCCGTATCTTGATGTGACGATGCCATCCACTGGAATCCTAAAATCGTCGTGTGATTCATCCAGAACACACAACCAGATGGTATCCTTCAACTTGGACATGTCATTTCCTCGGCCTGACGAATAGCACATGTTATTGTCCCATGTCTGCACGAAATTATAGCCCTTTTCGGTCATTAGCGCATTGAGGCGTGGATTCAATATCCCGTCAAAATTCTTGTCATTCAGGTATTCCCAGGTGCGGTTTGCATAGATCAGGATCGGTCCATTGATTGTCTCGACGGTGTCAATCACGCGTTGTTGGGCCTCAACAGAACCGATTAGCGACAGAAACAATATGAACAGAAATCTCTGCATTCGAAGAAAAAAGTTTTGCCCTTAATTTGAGTTAAGGTTTTTGAATGAGGCCCAAATATACGGCAAAAACTCTGATTATCATTGAACGTCCATGACTAGGACATTGTAAAATAGGGGTTCATTTGGTTGAACGATATCGAGATACCCCTTGTTTCCATACGCTTGTTCAGCCGGAACATAGATGTAAAGTCGGTCCGATTTTTTGGCATTTGTTAACGCTTTTTTCAAGCCAGGGACGATACCATAATCCTCAAATTTAAATGTAAACGGCTTGTTGCCGCGGTAAGAATTGTAGTACAAAGGGTTACTTGGTGAGCTCACCATACTGTGTATAGTCATTGTTTTCCCTTCCTTGAAGCGCATTTTATTCTTTTTGTTTTCCTCCAAGAGCCAAACCTTCACCCCATCGATTGTCGCGTTCGGTTTTTCAATGTTCAGGACACGTACGATCAAATAGTTGTCTGCATTTTTGGGAATTAAACCGTCCACCCCTTTGTTTCCTCGCGCTTGTTGACTTGGAATAGAGATTTTCGCGAAATCACCAACACGCAATTTTTCTAGTGCAGCATCCCAACCTGGCTGCATTTGAAATCCTAGTAAATAAGGGAAAGATGGTTTCTTGAGCAAATGATTGCCATCCACAACGGATCCATCAGGCAGTTCAACACGGTAATCAATCATTGCCAAATCACCCGATTTAAGCAAAGGAC
The DNA here is from genome assembly GCA_947453795.1 of Flavobacteriales bacterium. Lineage (GTDB taxonomy): Bacteria > Bacteroidota > Bacteroidia > Flavobacteriales_D > Crocinitomicaceae > M0103. The sequence goes on along the minus strand of CANGIC010000020.1, from coordinate 13,353 downwards.
CGGTACCCTTTTCAAACCATTGGACCTGTTCACCATTGGGCAACTTTTCTTTCGCAATGACTTTCTTGTGCGCATTCAGCGCATCGCCTTTCTCTTTTATTTGCGGGGCACCTGAAGATTTTTTCGTGGTTCCTCTGACATCACAAGATGCAACCGTTACACCTACGGCAATTATTACCAACCATTTCATTCTCCAAGTCCTATTAAATGAATATCAACCACCAACGTTGAGAGCGGTGGAACCTTATCGAGATCGCCAACAAGTCCATGTGCCAGATGACTTGGAATAATCAACTTTGCACGATCGCCAACGCTCATGAATTTTATACCTTCATGAATGCCCGATTCAATATCTGCGCGGTCAATTTCGAACACATCCACCTCATCTGCATCTGTACGGTAACATTCTTTGCCATCCATTAAACTAACGATGAGCTCAACCTCTGCTGTTTTACTCGAAGTTGCACGCGCACCCTTTCCCCTTTCGTAAATCCAATAACGCAATCCGGACCCTGTCTTCTCGATCTTCCAATCCTTGTGCTCCTCTAAAAACAAGTCAATATTTATTTCCTCTTCCATCGATAAGTTTTTGTTTAACTCGGTCGATTTCTTCTGGTTCCAAACCACATCTTTTTCTTTTTCTAGTTCTTCTGAACACGAAAAAAGAATAATTAAGACGATAAAAAACAATAATTTAAACATAATCAATTGAAGTAATTGTACACTACCTTTTTAAAGCGTTTGATGGTCTCCTCCATGGAGTCCGTGCTCATACCGCCAGAGGCATATTTGTGCCCACCGCCAGAGAAGTGTTCACCAGCCATGACATTCACAAAACGATCACCTTTTGAACGGAAGGACATCTTTATCACTCCATCTTTCTCCGCTAAGAACACAGCCATTTCAATGCCTTGAACGGAAAGCGCCACATTGACAAGACCCTCGGTATCTCCTTTTTGGTTGTTAAATCGCTCCAACTCCTCTTCTGTAAGTGAAATGATGGCAACAGGTAAATCGCTCATGATTTCCATTTTCTCACTGATGGCATAACCGCGAAGTTTGAGGCGGTCAATGGTATTCGTATCGAACACGTTTTCGTGCACCTTATAATGTTTTACCCCACTCAGCAGTAGATGGCGAAGAATCTCATGGGTTCTCGGTTGCACCGATGGAAAACGAAAAGAACCCGTATCTGTCATGATTCCCAGGTAAATCGCTGTGCCTGTATCCTCATTCAACAATTCCAAATTTTCGGATTGATCGATGAGTTCATAAATGAGTTGTGAAGTAGAGCAAACGGAGATTTCAGACACAATGATTTCACAAAAATCGGCAGGATCCATGTGGTGATCAATCATGATTTTTATCGCTTCAGATGAAAGCAAATGCACTTCCATGTCTTTTCCGATTCGGTTGCTGGTATTGTAATCCAAGCAAAAAATCAAATCCGCTGCCGCCATTTTCTCGGCGACACGTTCGGGTGTATGGTCAAAATGGAGGATGTCGTGTCCACCTGGCATCCATGTCAAGAAACTCGGTGCCGCGTCAGGATGACAAATGATTGGATTTTTCCCATAAGCACGCAAGAAATGATAGAGCGCCAATGAACTGCCAATTGAATCTCCATCTGGGGATTTATGCGAAGTAATAACGATACTTTCCGCACCATCCACTTGTTGCATGATGCGTTTGTAGTCATTCATTTCTTCTTGGTTTTGGGTGTGTATTTGTGTCATTTATTGTGCGGTCAATGCATGTGTTTCTTTCTGAATACGGCTTCTTAACCCTTCAGAAACTGGGAATAATGGAAGACGCATGACCTCCGTCATTACGGCTTGTGCAGCCAATGAGGCCTTTACACCACCTGGATTTCCTTCTTCGAAGAACATCTTTGTAATGGGTAAAAGTGCGTAATGTGCTTTTCTTGCAGCGGTTAAATCTCCATTCATTGACGCGTGCACCATTTCACTGAATTGTTTAGGAAATGCATTTGCAACAACGGAAATCACACCATCTGCTCCCGCGGCAATTAAAGGCATCGTCAAGGCATCATCCCCCGAAAGCACCCCAAATCCATTTGGACGCTGACGAATGATTTCCATGATTTGTTCCATATTTCCGGATGCTTCCTTCATTGCGACAATGTTCGAAATTTCAGATAACGCCAATGTTGTTTCTGGTAACACATTTGACCCCGTTCGACCCGGTACATTGTACAAGATGATGGGCAAGTCCGTGCATGAAGCAATGTGCTTGTAATGTGCGATTATTCCGCTCTGGATTGGTTTATTGTAGTACGGCGAAACAGATAAAATTCCATCCACACCCGACGGAACCGATTTCAATGTTTCACCAACAGCCAGTGTATTGTTTCCACCAACACCAAAGACAATTTTCAAGCGGCCATTGTTCACCTCCATCACGGTATCCAAGACCTTGCGTTTTTCATCGCTTGTCAACGTTGGAGATTCACCTGTAGTTCCCTGAACCACAAGGAAATCAGTACCACCATCGAGTTGCATTTGAACCAGTTTTTTCAATGCTGGAAAATCAATTTCATGAGCATGAGTGAATGGTGTGACAAGCGCTACGCCTGAACCAGTAAACGGATTATTCATAGTTATTTATTTTTTGAAGCGTGTGTTGCACGAAGGTAAGGATTTCAGACGGATCGTTTGTTGTTGGTTGAATATGAATCTGTGCAGTTGGAAGTTCTACACCAACAGCTACCATGGTCTTTGTCGACAGTGTTGAAAGCAATTTCATCGGTTTTTTGTCCCTCATTTCAAACCACAAGACCATGTCACTTTTCCCAGACATGCGCGACGCAATCGCATCATCCGTCAGTTTTCCCCAAAAAGAAAAGTCTTTCGGTCCGAGGTAAGAGATCAGTGTATGCTGAGGCAGTTCTTCTTTCCGAATGGCTTCGGGGAGGACCACAATGATCCATAATTCCTGCACCTCGCTCTGATTCAGCATCACATCTAAGGCCTTTCTAAATTGCGCATAGCGTTCAGCATTGCGGTACGACAATACCACCGTAAGATTTCTGACGCGCGACCAGGTGTTCGACATCATTGTAGCAATTGAATGAATTCATCCTCACTCAGGATAGGAATACCAAGATCAGTGGCTTTTTTCAATTTCGCTGGCCCCATGTTTTCTCCCGCCACGACATAATCTGTTTTTGAAGAGATAGACGAAACATTTTTCCCTCCATTCGATTCGATAAGCTCCTTCAATTCATCCCTGGAAAAGGCATTAAATACCCCAGAAACCACAAAGGACTTGCCTTCCAGCCTTTGGCTTAGTGTTTCTTTTTTAACGACTTCCATTTGAACACCCGCATCCCTCAAACGCTGTATGATATCTACATTGCGTTCATCAAGAAAGAATTGTTGAACTGAAATCGCAATCTTTTCTCCAATCTCATCTACTTCAATCAATTCGTCGTATTTCGCGTGCATGATTCGATCGATTGAGCCCATCGCACGTGCTAACTTTTTGGCCACTGTCTCCCCTACAAATCGAATCCCGAGGGCAAAAAGTACACGTTCGAACGGCACCTGCGTTGAATTTTTAATTCCTTGAATTAGATTATCAGCGGATCGATCCGCCATGCGATCAAGTTCAACGACTTGGTCAAATGTCAATACATATAAGTCCGCCACATTGTGAACGAGTCCTTTCGTAAAGAGCAAGTCCACTGTTTCTGCGCCGAGTCCATCTATGTTCATTGCTTTTCGGCTAATGAAATGTTCAATTTTCCCTTTGATCTGCGGTGGACAGCCATTTTCATTGGGGCAATAGTGCTGCGCTTCACCTTCTCTACGAATAAGTGTGGCATGGCATTCCGGGCAATGATCTAAAAATCCAACAGACTGTGAGGACTCACTTCTTTTTTCAAGATTTACCCCGACAATCTTAGGTATGATCTCCCCTCCTTTTTCCACATAGACATAGTCCGGAAGGTGCAAATCGATTTTTTCAATTTGATCGGCGTTGTGCAAGGATGCACGCTTTACGGTTGTCCCTCCTAACTGAACAGGTTGCAAATTCGCAACAGGTGTGATTGCCCCTGTTCGACCAACTTGATAGGTTACCGCCTCTAACAGCGTTTCAACGCGCTCAGTTTTGAATTTAAAAGCGATGGCCCACCTAGGTGATTTTGCGGTGAATCCTAATTTTCGCTGTTGTGCATAATTGTCCACTTTGATCACCACGCCATCTATTTCAAAGGGTAAGTCATGTCGGGCTTTGTCCCAGTAATGGATAAACTCCATGATACCTTCAATGCGCGTGGTGCGTTGAATAAACTTTTTCTCTTTCGTCGGCACCTTAAACCCCCATTTCCCCGCATTTTCAACGGCAGAGAGATGACCTTCAAAAGGCAGATCCTCACCGTACACGCCGTATAGGTAGGAATCTAGATTTCGCTCCGCTACGACTTTTGAATCTTGCATTTTTAATGTTCCAGAGGCAGTGTTTCTTGGGTTGGCAAATAATTGCTCACCTATTTCTTCGCGCTCAGCATTCAGGGCATTGAATGATGCCAGGGGCATAAAAATCTCTCCGCGAATCTCAAAATCTTCTGGAAATTCCCCTGTTAATTTCAATGGAATGGATCGGATTGTGCGCACATTTGCGGTAATGTCCTCGCCTTGGGTACCATCGCCGCGCGTCACTGCACGTGTCATAACACCTTGTTCATAGCGAATACCAATCGCTACTCCATCGTATTTCAATTCACAGACAAAATGCAATTCATCATCGGTTAGCTTTTTCAAGCGTGTTTCCCATTCGATGATTTCCTCTTCTGAATAGGTATTGGCCAACGAGAGCATCGGAAAACGGTGGACGACAGATTCGAATTTCTTCGTGATATCTCCACCAACACGCTTTGTGGGACTGTAGTCGTAGGCAAATTCAGGATGTTCCAACTCAAGTTGTTGGAGACGATTTAAAAGCATGTCGAAATCATAATCCGAAATCTGTGGATTACTCTCTACATAATAATGGTAATTGTGCTGATCGATTTCCTGTGACAAGCGTAAAATCTCAGCTTTCGCTTCCTCTTTAATCATGGAATAAATTTAGGGCTTTTGCAGCAGCAGCATGCGGTTTTTCCCTTGTAAATCTTTCCTCAATTCAATGTTAACAAAACCCAGTGTCTGCATCAACTCAAGGGTATCTTCGGCAAAATCCTCATGGATCTCAAAAAAAAGTGTTCCTTGATTTTTCAGCGTTTCCAGTGAAAATTGTGCAATCTGACGGTAAAAAATGAGTGGATCTTCATCGGGCACAAACAAGGCGATTCCAGGTTCATGAGCCACGACGTTCGTGTTCATTGTTTTTTGTTCAGCTTTTGGAATGTATGGCGGATTGGAGACAATGCAATCCAAACTATTCGCTTTGTATTGATTTCTCAGTTCTTCACTCAGCGCGTCCCCTGACAAAAAATCTACGCTTAAGTCCAGAAGAATAGCATTTTCTTTGGCCAACTCAAGTGCATCATTGGAGATATCCATCCCTTGCACTACCCAATTTGGATGGGCTGACTTCAAGGCAAGGGCAATGCACCCTGAGCCAGTGCAGACATCCAATACGCTCAATCCCTGTGCAGCACTATAATACGAAGAAATCCAATTTACCAACTCTTCTGTTTCTGGGCGTGGAATCAAGGCCCTAGCATCTGTTTTAATGACGAGATCACAAAATTGTGTCGATCCAATGATGTATTGAAACGGTTCGTTATTGAGTAAGCGTTTCACGATGGATCGCAAGAAGAGTAAATCCGATTCTGACAATAGTTGATCATCGCTGAGCATGTATTCGGAAGGAGACAAATGAAGTCGAAAACAAATGGATTCTCGAACAATTTGCCTGAGTTCGGATACGGAGAAATGCTCCTTCAGTCGGTCTTGCATGTATGCCTTCGCTGCACGTATGGAATTGTTTTGAACAAACATATCTTTCTCTCCTTTTTGAACTTTAAACATGTTTGATCATCCACAAATCGCAGGCATAATGTCCCGATTCCCCAAGCGGATGATCTAATTTTTGAAACCCCAATCGCTCGTACAGCGTTATTGCCTTCCCCAATTCGGGCATTGTTTCCAGATAGACAGCATGGTAACCCAGCTCTTTTGCAGACTGAATGCTTTTCTCCATCAAAATGCGGCCAACTCCAAGATTCCGTGCCGAGGCATTTACATACAACTTCACCAATTCAACGGTCCCTTCGGGTAATCCTTTCGTTGGAAAAATACCACATCCTCCTACAATGCTGCCTTTGAGTTCCGCGATAAAATACCGACTATTTTCTTGTGTAAACAATTGGAACAAATCGTCTGTTGTGGGGTCTGTGTAGACCGTCCCAGGTCGAGCTACTCCAAATTCCTCCAACGCCGTGCGAATGACCTTCGCAATAAAAGGATTGTCCGCTTTTAGCAGTTCACGGATAACAATGTTCTCCACTGAATTAATTCTTCGGTTTGAAATAATAGGAAAATCCGAATCCAGCGATGAGTGAGCCATTGATTCTAGAAAATTCCTTTGGTTCATAGCCACCTAGAGTTTGCAAACCAATCATGTAGGGCTGAAAAGCATACCCTTGTAGGCCGTACCCAATAAAAAATCGGAACGATGTCAGTTCATCGGCTGTCAAAATCAAACCCATAGTTGGTTCTACATAACTGGCTTCTGCCACATACGGGTTTTGTCCAAAAACCTTGTTCATGTCGGTATCGAAATAGCTCTGGGTATATCCGATTTTAATGCTGAAATCGGTAGCAAAGCGTTCAGTGTGAAACTTCTCCCAACCTACTTTCACAAAAGCGCCACCCGTGTGCATCCCTCCATATACCTTTTTGGGCACTTTAAATTCGTTGATGGTATAGTAGGAATACATCAACCCTGCTCCTAAAATCAAGTGGTTTTTGAACGCAAATTGATAGTAAGGCGCCACATTTACTAGGCCTTGCATGATGTTCTTAAACGGTTTGTTGGTCATGCCATTCGGGAGTCCAAGTTCAACATTGAACGTATGGCGTGGTTCAATCGTTTGCGCTTGAAGTGCAGACAGTTGAAAACAAAAAAATGGAATGATAAGCAGTCCTTTCATAATGCAAGTGAAATTAATACAATTTTAGAAAACGATAGTTGAATCATCGATCAAGCCCATTTTCTGCAAGAGAAAGGTGGCATTCATATTTTGACACACGCCATCACGCAAGCGGTAGTCGAATGACAATTCATTGTTTTCGATCACGGAATCAAAACTTTGGTTCACATAATGTTCATCCGCGTTGGCCAAATTACAGAGTGAAAGGTCGTGGGTAGCAATGATTCCCATACAGCCCATTCGGTTCATTTTCTGAAGAAATAAGGCAGAACCTTTTTCTTTATCTACAGAATTTGTTCCTTTTAATATTTCATCCAAGATGACAAACACCTGAACACCGGCCTCCATATCGTCCATAATGCTTTTTAATCGCGACAATTCAGCATGAAAATACGAACTATTGGCATTGAGGTCATCCACTGTGCGCATGCTTGAATACAGCGCTCTTTTAGGGATTTTGCAGGCATCTGCCAAAACAGGAAACCCAGCATTGGCAGACAAGAAAGCGATTCCGACACTGCGCAGAAACGTGCTTTTTCCCGCCATATTGGGACCCGTTATGATTAAAAAATGTTGATTTTCAGAAAATTTCAAACTATTCCCGACCCGCGTTTCTTCAGGGACAAAGGGGTGCTGCAAATTGGTAATCTCGGGGGCACAAGCTTCTTCAATAAGGGCAAAAACTGAGGACGGATTATTGAATCTATACACCGCAGCACTTACCCAAACTTCCAGGGTTGGAAACACCTCCAAGTGGAGATTAAAATCTTTCGCAAATTTCGTTTGCCATTGTTCCAGCTGATGAATGAGCTGCAAATCCCAAGCAAGAAAAACATTTAAAAGCACACCAACGGGCAAATTCATCCGGTAATCGATGCGTTCTTGTAGCCGTTCCAATTCACTGAGCGCCGTTAAAAGTGATTCATCGCCCTTGAGACAGGCATCGATATAGTCCTGAAACACTTTATTTTCACTGACCAATGTTGACACAAGTGTCATTTGTCGCCGTCTAATTTTTGTGATGTTCGCTACGGAGCCAAGTTCAGCCGCTAGCTGGTTTGTTTGTTTCAACCCACTTCCCACATATACCAGCACCAGTGCGGCATAGCCCAAGAAAATAGTGGCATCGAGATAACCCAAGGCATACAAGGCGACCATCGAAAGTGATCCGATGGGAATAGCGATACGGAAATACTTGGCCAGCGCATGTCTTTGAATGTGTAGGCCCTTCACCTTGCGCAGATCGTGTTTAAATTCGGAAGCATCGCAGAGTAAGCCTTCTGCACAAAACCCTTGGTTCCAAAGCATGTGTTGCTGCAATTCTTCAGTAGCTGCGCGATCCAATGCGAAGGTTGTTGAACCATTGGCTAATTTTTCCGCCAGGAGGGCTCCTCCTTCTATGGAAACTGTGCGGTTGATCAGCTGATAGAAACTCCCCTTCCCGAAAACATCCATATCCATTGAAAACCTGTGTTTGGATTGGACAAACGCTGAACCATCGTTAAAACCCGACCAGTCCCCTTTCTGTGCGTTGATTTCCAAGGTGTTTAGCGCTGCACATTTCCGGTGTTTGTCGCGCGCATAACGAAGATTGACCGCGTGTTTCACCAAGACTAAAAACGCAACAAGTGCAACAAGTGTTAGGAGTACTAAAGTCAGTCCATCAAGGAAGAAGAAACACGCAAATGCCGCACAAAAAATAATCAAACGGAAAGTTCCTAGCGCATGCAGTTGACGCTGGTAACCTTCGGCCTGCCGCGTATGTTGGTCGTATTGCTCTTGGTAAAAGATATGTCGTTGGGCCTGATTCATGAACCACAAATTTACGAATGAATTGGGGCTTTTACACCCTAAAAATTTGTTTTATCGCTTTTAAAGATTTCATGAGACTATGAAAAAATGTACTTTTAAGACATGAATAAAAAGATTGAGCGAATAAGATTGACACAATTTGGCAACCTTGAGTTTCTGGCTAAGCAAGTTGTTGAAGGTTTTATTACGGGTCTACACAAGAGTCCTTTTCATGGATTTTCCGTCGAATTTGCCGAACACCGCATATACAATGCAGGGGAATCCACGCGCCACATCGACTGGAAGTTGTTTGGGAGAACCGAAAAACTCTTTACAAAGAAATACGAGGAAGAAACAAATTTGCGCTGTCAAATCGTCATTGATTGTTCAGGTTCGATGTATTTTCCGAAAGATGCCGCACTCAATAAGTTTGACTTCTCCGTATATGCTGGGGCTTCCTTAATTGAATTGTTAAAGCGACAACGCGATGCTGTTGGCCTTACCTTTTTTTCAGATAAAATTGAGATTCACACGGCCGCGAAGTCTTCTATGGCGCACCATCGTTATTTATATAGCGAGCTGGAAAAGCGCATGTTGAATTATTCGGAAGCGCTTCAAAAGAACACCAATGCCGTCAAAGCCCTAGACGATGTCGCTGAATTGTGCCATACCCGGAGCTTGATTATTATATTCTCGGATTTATTGGATGATCCCGACAAGACGGACGATTTATTCCGCGCGATTCAGCACATGAAACACAACAAGCATGAAGTGGTTTTATTCCATGTGGTGGATCAAAAAACAGAAGTCGATTTCGACTTGGAAAACAGGCCTTATGAATTGATTGACATGGAAACGGGTGAACACATGCGCTTGCAACCTGGAGAGATTAAAGCGCTGTATAAATCATCCGTCAATGCTTACTTCGACGAACTTAAAATTCGCTGCATGAACTACGGAATAGATTTTATGCCTGTAGATATTGCTGCGGGTTACGATCAAGTATTACAGCAATACCTTTTGAAGCGTCAAAAACTCTATTGATTCTCATTTCTCCCCGATTTCCTAGCCCCACCCTTAGGAAAAACCACTATCTTTCCGAAAAATTTTTCAAATGATTATTCAAGAAAACACGGTAGTTTCTTTGAACTACACTCTTAAAAACCACATCACAGGCGAACTCATTGAGCAAACGACTACAGAAAATCCAATGGTATTTCTTTTCGGCGTTGGCGGATTGATCCCTGAGTTTGAATCCAATCTCCAAGGTAAAAAGACCGGAGAAACCTTCGAATTTGCCATTCAATCGGACCGAGCGTATGGGCAACAAGATCCCAATCAAATCGCAATGATTCCAGTAGATGTATTTTTGGATGAATCGGGAAAATTTGACGCAGAGTTTTTTAAAGTTGGAGCTATTGTTCCCATGTCAGATTCAGAAGGCAACCACCTTCGTGGAATCGTGCTAGATGTTGAACCTGAGTTTGTTCGCATGGATTTCAACCATCCATTGGCAGGAATCGATTTGCATTTTAGTGGGGAAATTTTGGAACTTCGTGAAGCCACAGAAGAAGAGATTTCACATGGTCATGTGCACGGTCCAGGTGGTCATCACCATTAATCATACCCTACATTCATTTGTTAGTATAGGCCTCTTGAAATTTCAAGGGGCTTTTTTTTGCCAAATTCAGCTTCGTTCACCAGGCACTTTGGTGTAAATCTTCGATTGGCTGAGCGGAAAAATCAATAATTGAAAGCATTTTTTTAATTTCGATACATGAAGAAAAATTCACTGCTGCGCAAGGTGATTCGAATTGTATTGAAATTCATCATTGGATTCATCGCTTTTGTACTACTCTACATCTTGCTCGCCTATCTTTTAGGTCACATTTCAGTTGGGAAGTCAAGTAAAAAATCTGCGCGCAGTGTTGAAGTCCACTTGATCAACAACGGGATGCATACCGATATTGTCATGCCCATAAAAACAAAGTACAAAGATTGGAGCCGCACCTTTCCACTTGAAAACACAAAAGCCAATGATTCATTGGTAAAACTTGTTTCTGTTGGCTGGGGTGACAAAGGGTTTTATTTGCACACCCCACAATGGAGTGAATTGAAATTTTCTACCGCTTTTAAGGCCGCTTTTTGGCTAAGTTCAGCAGCGATGCATGTCACCTATTACCGAGAAATACCAGCTCATGTTGAGCATGTCCATTTCTACATGACGCCAAAACAATACCGGCAATTGGTTCATTATGTTGAACATTCCTTATTGAAAAAAGGCCATCGCTCCATACATATACCTACTAATGCAGTCTACGGCGATCACGATGCCTTCTACGAGGCAAAAGGAAGTTACAGCTTACTTCACACCTGCAATACTTGGGTAAATTCCGGGCTCAAGGCCTGTGGTCAAAAGGCATCGGTTTGGACACCTTTTACTTCTGGAATTTTTTATCACTACGCGAAGTAATGCGGTTTTTGTTCCTTTTCATCATCGTCGTTTTCGGGGGCTTTTTGCCTGTAAATGCGCAACGAAACAACACGCCAAAACGAACTATAGGACTTACCTCCTATTATTTTTGGGAAGAAGATTCCATGGGAATCATTCGAAATGGAGCGATTGAAAAACCTTATTTACAAAATTTCAATGTGATCATCGGTCGAGAATTGAGTACCAAAGAGCAGCAAACAAAAACTAAACATGTGATTCGTGGCATCGCTGATTTTGTGGAAGACAATTCAAATCGTCAGCGGCGATCGAGAAATTTCAAGTCAAACGACAGCATAACATTTCCATTTTTCAGAACGCCTTCCACAGAAACTGGGTCCATACTTTATATCCATTACAATGGGAAATGGATTTTCAAAGTCCGAAAGAATGTCATCTATTTCGAATACGACGAAAACAACCACTTGCGTTTTAAGTCGGCCAAAGACAGCATTACCCTACCTACAATTGGTGTAAATATCCCTACGCACGGGCAATACACCGTATTTTCTTATTGGTCCAAAGACCCAACTACTGGTCAACGTTCAATCACGAAACAAGAAATATGGAATTATGCAGGTGAAAATGTCACCCAGCTTTTTGCAAGTTCACCCATTCCAGAGCCGCAGCGCATCCTCGTTTTTTCCAATGGTTACCGCGGTGTAACGAAGAATTGGGATCCGACTGACAATCTCATCACAAGTTTTGACCGCTATTGGTATTGGCAGTCCTTTGACGACACTATTCTTGCACGGTTTAAGCCGGATGAGAAATGGTACATCAATGGGAGTATGGGAGTGAGCACCTCAACCCACCGCTCCATGGGTGGATTTGGCATAAGTTATCTTGCAGCGAAGTGCTTTCCTTGGACGAAAAAATCCAAAATTCTCTTAAACCAGAAGGAAAACGTGATGGGTTTTGAAAAAAGAAAAGAAGAAGGCCGAATTGCTGGAAAAGCGTTTATTCAACAGCGAAATACTTTACCTTCAGCGAACAATCCAAAGGATACCTTGGACATTGTTTGTCACAGCATGGGTTACGCGTATGCCTTGGGATTTATTGAAGAAGTGAAATCTTATGTCGTGTTTGGACGCTTTGTACTCATTTCACCAGAAGGTGCATGTACAGACAATCCCGACTGGACCTTATTTAAAAGCGCGTGGCAATATGGCAGTGCTTTCAACGATGGTTCTCCGGTCAAAGAACAAGATGGTGTAGCACCACAATGTTTAGCCAAGGGCCTTGATCGCTGTGACCCATGTTGTTTTGGAAAAATCAACACTCCAAAAGATTGGCCTTTAAAAGGATTCAGGGACAGTCACGAGATGCCGCAAATAAAATGGATCTTTGAATCGATTCCGAATGACTCTCCAGCTTATATTCGTCGTTGATTCGTTTTAGCTATAGAAAATTTCATTTCAAAAATTAGCCCGCTGCCCGCTTTGAATTGATGTGTGCCTCCTAGCTGCTCTGCTAAGGCCTCGATGAGCACAATTCCCATTTGCTCACCTCCTTGTTCCACACCGCTGAATCCCACACCGTTATCAGCAATAGTCACCTGAAGCCAACCTTCATCAACACGCACAATTTCTATGGTGATTTCAGGTGAATCAATTGAGGCAAATGCATGCTTCATAGAATTGGTAATCAATTCATTAAGAATTAATCCCAAGGGTATTGCAACAGATACCTCTATGGTCAATTTTTCAACCAAGACATTGAATTTAACATGCTTCTGAAGGTTAAAAGAATGGGAGATTTCTTTCACTAAATCATCGACATATCCGTCCATATCTACCGCACTAGCGTTCCCATCACTATAGATTCGGTCATGAACCAGGGCCATCGACATAACTCGTGCTTTCACATCTTCGAGGTCCTGTTGCGTTTCCTTATTTGGTGAAATATTGCGTTTCATGTTGAGTAGCCCGATGATGACCGCCATATT
>CANGIC010000019.1 GCA_947453795.1 Flavobacteriales bacterium | reverse complement strand
GTTTTAAATCCTCCCTTTCGGTTGGGTGTTTGTTTTTGTTCTTGAAGCAAAGATAAATGCTGAAGGTCGTAATCAATTTACGATGTTCTTTTATTGATTGAAAATTTTTAAAATTTCTTCCGCATGTGCCTTTGTATTCGGCTTATCGATAATCTCCACGATGGTTTGTTGCTCATCGATTAAAAAGGTCGTGCGGTGAATCCCGTCGTATTCTTTTCCCATAAATTTTTTCGGTCCCCAAACCCCAAAAAGTTGAATGACCTCTTTATTTTCATCGGAAATCAGAGGAAAAGGAAGTTCATATTTCGTTATGAATTTCGTATGTGCTGTCTGGGAATCAGCGCTCACCCCTAAAATAGCAATTCCGTGTTGCAATAACTCCGTATAATTGTCGCGCAAACTGCAGGCCTGCGCTGTGCAACCTGGTGTATCGTCCTTTGGATAGAAATACACCACAAGTTTTTTCCCATTGAAATCTCCAAGCGAAATGGTGTTTCCATTTTGATCCTTTCCCGAAAAGTTTGGCGCCTTGTCACCCGTTTTTAAATGTTTCATGTCGATTATTTAAGCATTGTTTTGACGAATTATTAATCAAATATAGATTGATTCTTCCATATAACAAACAAAGCAGCGGAAAAAAGTTTCGATGGGACACAAAAAAACCCGATCGAGTGGACCGGGTTATTCGTTGCAATGCCTTGATTATTCCTCCATTGGTAGCGTTAAGAACAACTCTTTTAAGGCATTAAATTCTTTTTTCTTACGTCGCGCTTCATCCGCATACGCGGCATTGTTGTTTTTTTCATGTGCCGCAATCTCTTCGTCAAGCGCTGTCATTTTGGTTTCAAACATTGAAATCAAGTACGCCACATTTTGACTCATGAACATCTTTGTATAGTACCCACCGGTTTCATTCATGTACTTGTAAAGATCAAATGTCTGTTGAATGGTAGCTGGTTCTTGACGGACATTAAAGAATGTCAAGGAATTGAGCACCCCCAATTGGTCAAATCCTTGTAGCACATTTCCGCGCAATGATTTTTCAAAAAATGGAAGTACATCTGCATTTCCGTGGGCACCATAGAGTTGAGCCACACCTGAAATCATTTTAGAGGATGGTTCGGATTCGAGTGCCTTTGCCTTTTTTAAGGCCAATTCGGCATCAATTTTTCCTAAACTCTTCAAGGCAGCACTAATAACAAGATACGATTGGTCCTTTTCCAAACGATCACTGCAAATAGCAATCAAATCTACATTTTCCAATTTGGTCGAAAGATAGGCCAAAGCAGCTGCGCGCACCGAAGAATTAGGGTCGTTCAGTGCCAAGTCGCGTATCATTTTGTTGGCCTTACCTACATTTTCATCTTTTAATTTCACCGCTTTCTCGATGGCTATCAATCGAATATCCCAGAATTTGTCATTCAAGGCATCCAAAATCAGTTGCTGGCCTTTGGGCAATTTCACTATTGGTCCTTGTGAGCCAGACATCAGGCCCTCTTTCCTTGTTTTATAACGCGTGGCATTGTAGTACTGAAATACATATTGGTCGGCTGGCTTTTCTTCACGAACCTTCGCAAGTAGCATCTTTTGATCATCAAAAACGATGGACTTCAATTCTCCTGAATAACTAAAGGTGTGTTTTTGATTCAAGGAATCAATGAGCATTGGGTACACATGTTTTCCGTCCATGTCATAGACCGCAATATCCACAGGAAGTCTAAAAATAGGCGACAGCGTCAAGTCTTGTTTTTGGCCGACAAGCACACTTACCTTGTGATTTATAGTATCGTTTACATAACTCACATCAAGAACTGGGTGACCTGAACCTTGGAACCATTGGTTGAAAAACCAATTCAAGTCCTGACCTGAAACCTCCTCAAAGGCCAAGCGCAACTGATGGAATTCTGCCGATTTAAACTTATTGGTTGTTAAATACAATTGGATTCCTTTGAAAAAGGCCTCATCACCCAGGTGATTGCGCAGCATGTGTAAAATGCGTCCCCCTTTATTATAGGAATGGCCATCAAACATTTGCTCTTTGTCGTTGTAGTCAAACCAAATTAAATTGTGATACCCTTGCATCTGTGCCGATTGGTAATATCCATCTGTTTCTGTTTCCGCTTGATAATCGGCTTCATCTTGACCGTAGCGGTATTCGTCCCACAAATACTGTGAATAATTTGCAAAGGATTCATTTAAGGGCAAATTTGACCACGATTCGCACGTCACCAAGTCGCCAAACCAATGGTGAAACAATTCGTGAGCGATCGTCGACTGGTCATTGCCATCCAACAATTCTCGATCTGTTTTGTACACGTAATCCCCAAAAACAACGGCACCTGTATTTTCCATCGCTCCAGAAACATAGTCACGCGCAACGATTTGGTGGTACTTGTCCCACGCATATTCCACACCGAGTAATTTTGAGAAATGGGCAATCATCGCTGGTGTTTCACCAAAAATCGCTTTCGCTGAAGATTCCCACTGAGGTTCAACGTAATAATTGACCTCCATTTTAGTCCCATCCTGTCGTGTATACACATCCTTGACGACCTTAAATTCACCAACTCCCATCATGAATAAATATGGCGCGTGTGGCAGCTCTTGTTTCCAATGGTCTGTTCTAGTACCGTCTACATTTTGTTTTGAAGAAATGAGTTTCCCATTGGACAAGGTCGCGTATTTATCAGCAACTGTCATGTAGATTTCCTGGGTTGTTTTGGCATTTGGTGAATCAATCGTGGGAAACCATACTGAGCTCGATTCTGTTTCTCCTTGGGTCCAAATCTGCGGCATCTTAGATTTATCGCTACCCGTTGGGTTAATAAAATACAACCCTTTATCCGATGTTATAGCCGCGCTTCCGCCTGTTTCTCTTTCGTCTGGCTTGGCCACATAATCAATCACTACCGTATATTTCTCATCACGCGTATAGGTCTTGCCTAAATGAATGCGCAAAATCAAACTGTCGTAGGTATAGGTCAAGGCCTTATTGTCCATGCTCACCTTCAAAATGTCCATTCCTTTGGCATCAAGAATTAAGCTATCCGACGCATAAAAGTGCGGTTTCGCTGTGATTGTCGCTCTACCGTTCATGCGTGATTTTTTCCAGTCAAAATTGACATCCAAACGCGTGTGAATCAAGTCGGTAAGAATTGTTTCTGTTTCTCGATAAATCGGGCGTTCCGTAGCCATGTCCTCGGCTTCGTCCAAATAAAGTTCATCTTCATAATATGCTTCCTCGCCAATAAGGGTTTCATCATATTGTTTGTGGCCACAAGAAGCCAAAAAGAGAAGCGTGACGAGGTAAACAAATTTGATTTTCATGTTACGAAGGATTGTATTTATACAAAACTGCTGAAATAATTTCAATTCAAGGTGATAAACTCCTTTAATGCGCAATACTTTCTACTATTTTTGTCAAAAAAGAAAACATGGCAAATCGGACTTGGAATATTGATGGTAAAGATGTGCAAGGAGCAGATGGTGCAGTCATTGAATGGGAAGACCACAGTTTTTTCAAACTCATACACAATGGTCAACTTTTTCATGGTGAACTGTTGGAGGATAAATCTGAGGATCAGTTGCTTCGCATCAAAATCAATCACCGTGTTTTCGAAATCCGTAAAAAAGGGTCATTGGATGACTTAATTTCAGCAATGGGACTTGACGTGCCCAAAGTGAGAAAATTAAAAGAACTTCAGGCGCCGATGCCCGGACGCATTGTCCATGTTTCGATCGCTGTTGGTCAGGAGTTACAACCCGGAGATGAAATTTTGTCTCTCGAAGCCATGAAAATGGAAAATGTGTTGAAAGCCGAAGGTACTGGCACCGTGAAAACTATCCTCATCGCTGCGGGACAGGTCGTGGAAAAAGGAAGCGTTTTGGTAGAATTTGAATAAGCGTTACCTTAACGCAAATGCATTTTTGATGATCGCTGGAAAGAGAGCTCCAAATTCTGTAATGCACCATTCCTTAAACGTGTAAATTTCTTCGGCATCCGTAAGCCATTTCAGTGCTTTCTCCAATTCCTTTTGAAACAGGGAGGCATCAAAACTTACCTTCGTAAGAATGTGTTTGGTCAATTCCAACATGACAATAGTCGATTTTAGTAAAGGCAATTTAGGCAAAAATAAAGGCGAACTCGACAGATGTTCAAAACTTTAATTGTCCTGTAGAAGGCAAGGGTTAAATCAATCTTTTCTTGATGACTTGAAGGATTTCCTTGGTGGCGGTATCATAGACATAGATCAATACGTGCATGTTGTCTGCATTGTGTGTAGATGTCGTTCCTTGTGGTGCCAATTGATCAGGAATAATGTAGCTGTAGTCCACATAGTACTTGCCATTTTTCAAAAGATCGGCTGTTAAATTTTTACCCCATGTCGAACCGTCAATTGTCCCACGCATAATATCGCGATGCACATAATCTGTGGTGTATACACTACCCACAAGCTGAGGTCCAACTACAGAATCTTCCATTATATAGGCAATCATAGAAAGTTCCCCCAAGGAAGCGTCCAATTTTTCCACTTCGGTATGCAAATAAAACCCGTGTTTTGGCGATTCAAAATAATTGATTTTCGCTTTAACAGCAACCTTCAAAGTTGTCGCCATGGCATTGTCAGCCCATGTTTGCCATTGAATAGGTCCAGGGAAATATAAACCCGCATCATTGATTCGGTTCACCATACCTGCTGGGTTCCCCGTGAATCCTGTTGGACTCGTTGCGCCAAGTCCGTAAGCAAAGGCAATTGCAACTCCCGATGTGTTCCAGAATTTAATGGGATATGCCGTAGAGGTAGTTTGAAACGTATTCGTTCCGTCATTCGACGCATGAATTGACGCGACAAAAACTCTATTCGGATTTGCAAGGTGGATGTTGTGTGCAATAACCGCAGCATTCGGACAATAGGCACAGGTATGTCCTGTAAAGTCTTCGATCAATACATTACGGTCAGGATCTTCATTTGGCAAGGTGGAGAAATCTGGCCATTCATTCGCCACATAATCGCTCCATAAGCCCGGATAAATGGTCGTGTCAATTTCGAGTGCCGGAGGAAAAGGGTTACTCACCTTATCGCAAGAACTTGATAAACAAGCGGCAACCAGTAGAAGTGCAAAAAATATTTTTTTCATATCCGAAGGATTAGAAGCTTTGAGTAAGAGAAATCGTTAAACCATTCGAAGCAGGTACTTGACGACAAACACCGCCTACGCAGAACATCCCCGCACGCTGACGACCATAGGAAACCATGATGCGCGTTGCTTCACGAATGTATCCAACGGTCACATAGGGGTGGTGTGCACGACGTTCCTTGTAAGGATTGCCATAATTGTATTGATCCATCACACTCATGAACCAATTCGAGTTGAAGGTATATTCCACCACCATTGTTGCCCAGTTTCCTTTATCCACGGGCTTATCCTGATATTTGTTAATGAACAATCCTTGAATTTCTGTACGCAACGATTGTTTATTCGCGAATTTTATCCCAAACTCTGCCACGAAAATGTTTGAACGAATGAGTCCATCTGGCTTCGTGATTTTCGTTACTGATGCCACATTGTTGTTCAAGGTAATGTTGTAATAGCTCAAAATCATGTTGAAGTTCTTTGTGAACTTCTTTGAAATGTTGAAGTTGATGTCTTGCCAATACAAGGTGCTTCCTTGGTCGAACAAACGCGAGGTATAGGTCACACCCGTCGAATCGAGTGGATTAATCCCGGATGTGTGGTGGATCGAGTTGTGTGTTGTAGAATAATTAAAATTCAAGGATGTTCCGTATTTACCTCCAAGCTTAGACCCTTTTTTAATGGTGTAAAGCACCTCTGCTTGATAAGCGACCTCGCCCAAAAGCTGCGTGGCGTAAGGATAAAGTGAAGCCACCAAATTGTAGGTATGTGTTTTATTCATCGAAGGGATGTAGTTCATCAACAATTCCTGCGATTTTCCATTGCGGTTGGAACGGTAACTCATGTTGTCAGTTGACTTCGCCGAAACCATGATCCCAAGGCCTTTTTGCGAGAAGCCCAAGTTCGCCACCAGCGCATGTCCAGGGTTAAAAATCAGTCCGTTATCCTGCGATGGATCTTGGCCTTTTATGACATATTCTGTATCGAACGTAAATTTATTGTAACGCATTTTCAATCGGCCACCGTAGCAACCTACATTTTCCGGAAGGATTAAGTTCGGTTGATCATCGGCCTGGTATTTACTGGCGAAAGATCCGCCCAAGGAAACATCGAGTTGTTTGTCGGCCATCCAAGCAATGGCTTCATTCAGATGTATTTCACCATCAAATCCCCGAACAATGCCAGGCCCATGTTGAATGCGTCCTTCGACAAACGAGGCCCGTTGATAGCCATAAACCCCTTTGATTACAATTCCTTTGTACGGGCGAATGATGGCACGAAAACCGTCGAGCATATTGTCATATCCCAACGAACGGTCTTCATAGGCGCGAAGCACTAAGCCCGAGCCAAATTGCTCATAAAAAGACCCAACCGTAATGTCTACAAAATCATTGGTGTATCCTATGTAGCGCATCCCTATACCTGTCCCGTTGAAATAATCAGGATACCCTTGAATTCTAGGAAGATATGATTCCAGGCGCATGCCCGCTTTGAAATTTCCTTGGGTATAAAACACATTCATGTACGAATTCATCAAGCCCTTAGAAGGAGGTTGAAGCGCATGAATTACTGTATCTTCATTTAAGTACTGAAAGTTACTTTCAATATTTCCGGAAAAATTTCCAAGACCTACCTGACCAAAAGAGAGTACAGGAAGCGATAATGTTGCAGCAAGTAGTAGTCGGATTTTCATTCAGCAGTCGTACAAATTTTTATTAGTTCGCTCCTTTCACGGCAATTTTTTTAATCTCCTCGTAGAGTTTTTCTTCATCACCCGGAGCATAATTGTTGTGCGAATAAACGATATTTCCTTCGGTATCCACCAAGAAAGTATGTGGCACATTGTTCACGCCCATGGCGCGTTTGAAGTCACCATTCGGATCCAACAAAACAACATATTCCCAAGCTTTTCCATCCACATATACGCGCACTTGAGCTTTGGTTTTTTCGTCATCAATAGATACCGCAACTAGCGTTACTCCTGTTTCCTCTTGCCAATCTGGATATAAATCTTGGATGGTGTTCAACTCTCTTTTACACGGCGCACACCATGTTGCCCAAAAGCTAATCACAATAGGTCCGTTGAAACCCATTTCTGCCGTATTAATCGTTTTCCCGTTCATGTCCTTCAACATCACCTTTGGCAACTGTTTTACAGAGGATTGATGTTCGGTTTCTGTTTGAGCAGAAAGTGTCCATCCGATAGACACAAATAAGAGTGCAAATGCAAATTTTTTCATGGTATAATTTTTTTTCGGCGCGACTTTCAAAAATCTTGCCGCGTTCCAAAGATACATTTCTTTCCGTATTCGTGATGACTTTAGAATGGGGTGAACTTTTTAAATCGAATGACAATATTAAATCAAATAATGCAGGAAATTGGTGGAAGTGTTGTTGGAAGTAAGGAGAAAAGTAGTAATTTAGGGCTTGGTACGTTTCTTACATGACCACATATTATTGACGATTATGAAACAAATTATACTTTCAGCTGCCCTGTTTTTCGCCTTCCTAGGAAGTGTTCAAGCGCAGAGCGGCGTAGAAATTCGCTACAACGGTGTTGGAAATAACTTGGCTGGGTCAAGTCTTGACCTGTACTTATACGGTTCTCATCCAGATGTTGTTGCTGGTACAATTGACATTCACTTTTTAGTGACGAACAATACGGGTGCGGACAAGCAATGGAAAATTACCCGCAAAGAAATCAGTGTTCCTTCTACATGGATCGATCAATTGTGTTGGCCGCCGAGCTGTTTTCCTGCAACTGATGGGTTGTTTACAACACCGAGTACCGTTGGGTCGCCAGCGCCAATAGTAATCAACGGAACTTCTACAGCAATTACAGCCTTAGGGAATCTTGATGCTGAAATGAAACCAAGAATTACTCCAGATCCTGCTGTAAATAGCTATGCACATTACCGTTACTACATCAATGAAGGTGGAGCTTATGTGGATTCTGTTGATATAAAAATCAATTATTCATTGGGAATAGCGGCACCGAAACAAACGCCAGTATTGACTTTATCCCCAAATCCAGCAGACAATTACGTGTCTGTGGCCATTGGAACAACCGCCAACGCGACAATGAAAGTTGTTGATGTGTTGGGAAATGTTGTATTGACGGGTGTGATTACTGATGGTACAGAAACGATCAACATTTCCGACTTTAAAAATGGAGTTTACTTTATTCAAGTTGAATCCTCCGAAACGAAACTGATGACGCGCAAGTTAATTGTGCGGCATTAAAAAATGATTCTCTAGCGAAAAGGACCGATTTCGGTCCTTTTTTAGTTTATACCATTTTGCCAGAATCGTTACATTTGAAACACCTATGCAGTCATTGTCCCCAAAATATATAATTGCCTTGCGTGCTTCGATGGCTGCATCAGAAAAAATAATGGAGATTTATTCAGGCGGCTTTGACACAGAATATAAACAGGATGGCTCTCCCGTAACACATGCTGATTTGGCCGCTTCGGCGATTATTGAAAATCTTTTAAGCCACACAGGAATCCCAATCACCGGAGAAGAGACGGCAAAAAAACCCTATCATGAAAGACAACTTTGGGAGGAGCTGTGGTGCGTCGACCCCTTAGATGGAACCAAAGAATTTGTGAAAAAAAATGGTGAATTCTGTGTGAACATAGCACTGATACGGCATAAAAGACCCGTGTTTGGTGTTATCGCATCGCCTACTTCTCGAAGAGTATTGTTTGGTGGTTTAGAGACCGGCGTATTTGAATGCGCATTCGACCATTTCGACAATCCAACAAAATGGGATAAAATCTTAGGAAGAACACAGAAAAATTCGCCGTTAATCATGGCCAGTTCCCGAAGTCACCATTCGGGCAGTGACTTAAAATTTATCAATGACCTTAAAGAAATACACGGCGAGGTAGATTTTATCAAAATGGGATCTGCTTTAAAATTCTTTCATCTCGTGCGCGGTGAAGCCGATATTTACCCGCGATTTGCACCAACCATGGAGTGGGACATTGCTGCTGGACAAGCCATATTGGAGGGAGTAGGTGGGACAGTGTTACACGCCGAACGCAATGAACCACTCCATTACAACAAAGAAAATTTAACGAACCCCTATTTCGTTGCGCATTCGTGTGCGATGTACAGCGAACCCGTATGAAAATTCTGCATGTCATCGTAATTTTGGTTGGAGTACACTTCACCTATGCACAGCAAAATACAGTGTTGATGCACTCCTTTTTCAAAGACCAATTGCTGAATACAAAAAACAGTCACTATTGCGCAGGATCAGGATTTTTTCCTGTTTTAGAAGGGGATGTTCGCTCCGAAAAATGGCTGCGCGATTCCAGTGTTCAGTATTACGATGGTGGAGAACGAATTTTGAAGCAACACTTGTTTGAAATAAGTGGCGATAACTACCAGTTAACCATATCTCCGGTTCTAGATTTTTCACTTGGAAAAGACATCTCCGACACCGCAAAAAGGCGTTTATTTCAGAACACCCGTGGAATTTTTATTGAAGGTGACCTGATGAAAAACTTTTCGTTTAGCACATCCATTTATGAAAATCAAGCACGGTTTACGCGGTATGAATCTGCTTTTTATGAATCGATTGGCGAACTCTATCCGAACCAAACGACAGGAGTATATACCACACAAAATGCTGTTATTCCAGGAAGTGCACGGTCCAAACCATTTAAAGGAGATGGCTTTGATTATGCCTATGCCATGGGAAATATTGTGTATCGGCCTTTGCGTCAACTGGCCATTAGTGCAGGAAATACCGCACAATTTATAGGAGATGGATACCGATCTATGCTTTTGTCAGACAATGCATTACCTGCACCATTTTTTCGCATTGATTACAAAATAAACCAGCGCTGGGAATTCAATTATCTGCGTCGACGTTCCATGAATTTCATGCGAAAAGCCGTGTACAATACAGTTGAGGCATACTACGAACCAAAGGGAACCTCCGTCAATTACCTCACCTTTCACGCCACGAAAAATGTGACATTGAGCTTATTTGAAAGTGCGATGTGGTTTCGGGGAGATTCACTTAGCGCTACACCGATTAACCCAATGTATTTTAATCCGATCCCGCTGTTGAATGGATTGATTGTAAAAGACAGTTTGGTGAGTCAGCAGTTCGGATTAAATGTTTCACTTGTTGCTAATGAGCGGCAACGATTTTACGGACAATTTGTGGTAGCTAACTATTCACTAAAATCTTTCGCTGCCCAAGCTGGATATCGCTGTTATCTCGGTAAAAAATCCTTTTCCATGCTTCAAATTGAATACAACTATGCCGCGAAAAACATGTATGTGGCATCGAATATTCGATTGAATTACATCCATGGAAATGTGGCCTTGGCTCATCCCAAAGGCAATGGCTTTCAAGAAATTGTGGTACGTTATACCTATGACAAGAACAGGTGGTACGCTGATCTTCGAACAAACATCTACCTTTTAAAAGGGTACCGTTCCAGTGCGCTGCTCCCTGTTCCTAAAGAACAACTTGCCATTGACGGCACCCTATTTTTGCACCACATCGAGTGCGGATATCGGCTCAATCGGAAAATGAACTTGTGTTTCTTTGTTTCGGGTGATTTTCGGTACGGTTCAGCAGCAGATCCAAAAATGACGAGTGCTTTGAATGTTGGGCTTCGGACAGCAATAAATAACCATTATTCTGATTTCTGATGAAGGGTATACTCGCCATATTTATCTTGATCTGTCACCTCGGCATTGGACAAAGTGGGGTTAATTTCGTGGTGGACGAACTGCCAGGAAATGCTTCAATCTTACCCCGCACAGTGCAAACACACACGAATGTGCTTCCGATGATTCGACAAACAACCCTTGGCTTACATCACATAAATAAAGATTCATCTTTTCTCTCCGTAAGTGCCATTGGTGAAGCTGGATTCAGGTATGGAGGTTCGGCACAATACCGTGTAGGGGCAGGAATTCTCCTCGAAAGTGCCCTCAAGGACAAGTGGTCATTCCGCGTGGGGGCAATTGAAGGCATTGGCCTCAGCGATTCTATTTATGCGCCAAAAACCTATTTTTCAAGTCCCTTGAAAAGCAACACCCTTTACACCGACGTTCGCGCGCGGATCGGATATACGCCCAATGCTATTTTCAATTTCCAAGTTGGACTCGATCATAATTTTATTGGTGAAGGATCGCGGTCACTGTTTCTAAGTGACTATGGCAAGCCCTATCCTTTCGGACAGATTAGAGCAAAATTCTGGCGCTTGGAATACACCGTATTGTATCAGTTCTTCAGAGAACAGCGAAATAACAATTGGTTCTTAAAGAATGGAGCCACCCATCACATCAGTTTCAATGCTGCGAAATGGTTGAATATTGGTGTTTTTGAAACCGTGATTTTCCAACCTAAAGATACGGCATTGCGCAGGGGGTATGAAGTTGAATACCTCAACCCAGTTATCTTTTATCGTCCACAAGAATATGCGATTGGTTCGTCAGACAATGTCTTGATCGGAGCAAGTTTTAGCGCATATATTAAAAAACACACCATCTATGGTCAATTTATCTTGGATGAATTCTTCCTGGCGGAAATTAAAAACAAAACCGGTTGGTGGGCGAACAAATATGGGGGTCAAATTGGGGTAAAGGGAAATATTGACGCACGCAATGCCCATTGGTTTTATCGATTGGAATACAATGCGGTGCGCCCATTTACCTATTCACACCTCAGCAACGGACAGAACTATGGTAACCAAGGCATGACCTTAGCACATCCCTATGGGGCCAATTTTATGGAAATCCTTGGTGAAGTCAAAGCACGAAAGGACCGATGGAGTGCAAGCATTTTTATGAGTTATTTCCTTCGCGGATATGACAAAGATGGGATTAGTTTTGGAGGAGATCTTTATGTTCCATACACCTATCGAAAAAATAATTATGGCCACCACATCGGACAAGGGCTTGGGAACAATGGGGTAAGAGCAATCCTTACCGTTTCTTACCTGGTAGCAAAGCAAGGCAATCTTCAGGCGTTTATCGAACAACAATTTCGGTATGACAGCGCTTTTGATCGCTATTCCTATATCCCAATGATTGGACTCCGCAGTCAATTGTGGAACGACCGAAGGAATTATTAGAATGTGTTGACTGAGGTTCTCGTGTTGACTGAGGAACTCGTGTTGACTGAGGAACTCGTGTTGGCTGAGGAACTCGTGTTGGCTGAGGCCTCCGAAGCCAACTAAAAAAAAACGGTCGCCAATGGCGACCGTCCTCTTTAGCGCAGTAGAGTTGCTCGGTTAATGTTATATGCCCATAAAATTCTTAACCTCCACCTCCATCACACTTCGTCGAGCACCATCTTTTGTTAAAAATGTTCGCTTTACCAGTCTACCATGTATTGCGATTTTTTTACCCTTCTCCGCGTAACTTTCGATGAATTGAGCCATATCTCCCCACGCAAAAAGTCTATGCCATTCTATATCCTGTTTTATTTTTCCATTTGTGTCGCGGTAACTTCGTTCTGTTGACATACTGAAACGTGCAACCTTACTTCCATTATCGAACTTTGTAATCTCCGCATAGGTTCCTACGCGGCCGATTAATGTGATGTGGTTTCTCATGATCCTCTTTTTTACTCCCTGTTCTTATTCACTGCATCGCTATAAAATCGTTAAATCATTGACCTCCACTTCGGCGGAAAATCTCCTGGTTTTTCCACTGGAATAAAAGCGTGAAACCAAGCTTCCTTGCACCGCAAGTTCGGTTCCTTCCACAACAAGCTCCTCGCATACCCTTACCCAGTTTCCCCATGCCGATAATCGATGCCAATGGCTTCTTGTTTTCATTTCGCCATTTCGATCCAAAAAGCGCTCTTGCGTAGTCAAGGTGAAACGCGCAATTCTTCGACCATTGTCCATTTCCAAAATCTTTGGCGTGGAACAAACCTTCCCAATCAAATTGACATGATTCATAGCAATCCATTTAAATCAATTCTATTCACTTCTATTCCTTTACGGACTTTGGACTTATGAGTAAAAAGTCAGATGCTTCAACAACTGTGGAATAGCGTTTTTCACCCGCCTTCGTTTCATAGGATTGCTGCACCAATTTTCCTTCGATGACAACCTCAGCGCCTTTGTCGAGTGATTTCTGTGCCTTTTCGGCCACCTTGCCCCAGGCATTGATGGTGTGCCATTGCGTATTGTCCTGCCACACCTCATTTTTATCCTTGTACCTCTCGTTTGTTGCAAGGGTAAATCGCGCAAGCATGCGGCCTGATTCTAAATTGGAAATTTCTGGCTGTGCTCCGAGGCGCCCAATTAAATTCACTTTGTTTTTTAAGCTGTTCATCTGTGAAAATTTAAATAGTTGAATAATGATCCTGTTCCCCTTCAGAAGTGGTTCCCTGAATTCGACACTACAAAGGTTGCACGGTTGGTTCCTTCGATTCGGTTTTTTGTCGCTTACTTTCGACTAACAAATGCTTAGAAACAATTATTCCCGACTAAAGCCCCGAAAACACAGATGAAAAATGTAAACAACCCAACATAAAAAAAATTGACCATTGATCAGCTGCTCGACTAAAAAACCTGAATTAAACCCGTGAAAAAATTTACACGCAAACGCATTTTTTGGACACAAAAAAGCCCATGCGCTGGCACGGGCTTTTTTAGAGAAACACTTTTCTTTAATGGTGCGCTGAAAGCGGCTGTATTTTCATTTTATTCTGAATGTCAAATTGTAAGGACCCGATAAACACCAAGTCCTGATAAAGCAATCCACTTCGGGCATGATAGACCGCATCTTTTGAGTGGGCGTAACGTGCTTCGAAGCGAAACCAAGCATGCTCACTTAACATGTAATCCAACCCGAAAGATGCGCCGTAATACCTAAATCCGTTCGGCGTACCCGTGAAAACTTCTGGAATGATTTGATGCGGGTCATAGAACATTTCTCCTCGGACACTCGTCGCCAACTTGCTATTCCATTCATAACGAAGATTCAAGCACGCAGAGGTCCAAAAATTAAACTTCTGGCTGTTGAGTGAATCTTTTTGAATACCAAAATCCCAAAGTGGTGCAATCTTAAACTTCTTCCCCACATTAAACTGCATGAAGAAATTGCTATAATAACGCGTTAAATCTAAGGAGTCAATTTTCGATTCATTGGTGCGCATCGTTCCCCAATTGACAAGTACTTTTTTACCCTCATAACGCACCAAAGCACCAACAGATTTATTTTTATTGGTTTCATGCAATGTTTGCCAACCATTGGCCACTTGCAAGACAAAGCGCCATGGTGTTTTCGTGCGGAAATGCAAGCGAGCACCAAGATCAAAATCCGGGGCAAAGTCCGTCATAACGGCACGGCTCACAAACCAGTTTTCTTTATTGATAAATCCTTCGAATCCATAAAAGGCCGGCATGACGCCTGCCTCCAAAGAGAAGCGATCATCAAAATAATATTCTCCGCTCATTTCGCGAATGCGCTTCAGCATGAACGGTTCATTTTCATACATTTTATCGACTACCCCACCTGTGTTAAAGGCCGCATTGACGCGAAATTTTTGTGTTTTATAACCAACCTCTACAAAAGAATATCCGATATCGAATTGATCAACATGCAGTGGATTTGACCCAAAGGGACGTGTATGGTCACTTGGATGATTTAGATCGTAGGCATAATTCAAGTCCATATATACACGAAAGAAAACCTCGTCTTTTTCGGTTTCTTTGGAACCTGAGCTGTTAAGCACTTGCGTTTTTGTTGTATCACCTTGCAGTGGTGAAACACTCATTGATTTGGCATTGTTTGCAGTTAAACACAATACCATAGAGAGTACCACTACCCTCTTTTGAGAACTATTTTTCATTCTTTTGATTACTGATTAAACATAAAGATCCCAGCAATGCCGGGTAGGAAGAGACCTAATCTTTAAATCAGAATCATGCGGTGAAGAATGAACATCTTCGATTTCCGAGCGATTTGTGCAGAGTGGTATCGCGGAAATGAACCTATATTTTTTGCAATAAATGCAATAAAAACCTGCGTTTGAGCATCGAGTAAGTACTCTAAATCAAGATCATTGCCCGATGTTCTTTGAATATGTTGAGGTGTTTTGCTTCTTGGATCGAACTTACTGAATGGCAATTGATCCCTAGAAAACATGCCTGTTTCACCTGACCGAAGCTCTTTTCGTGCAGAAAATTCTTCTGTACGTCGAGACATGTCAACCTGCACACAGAGCAGCACGACAATCGTAACAGTACTTAAAAGATATGTGGCTAAGCGCTTCAACATTTTCTCTAAAGAAAACGCAAAGCTACTAAACTTTCAGTTTATAGATAAGTTAAGGTATTGTTAAGCGACAAGGGAAATGCACTATTTTGTTTTTGTCATTTGAAAAGAAAACCCAATTAAAACAGCGTAATAATGAACTCCCCGATACGTGTTATCGATTACCGACACATCAATTTGAGTGCGTTTTGACGGATAAAAAAGTGCGCCAAAGTCAAACCCCGGTTCCATTCCAAATGGTTTAAACGGTGAAACGCAAAATCCTTCGACAAAAAAACCAAGCTTTTCCGTGCCTGCAATACCCAAACATAACGCGGTGTTTAATGCGCCTTTATTGAATCCAGAGGAAAAGATGGTTCCAAGATTATAATTCAGGGAAAATCGGCGATTTATCGTGTTTTGAAATTGAAACCCAAGTTCTACATTGTATTCCTTAGAATGTCCAACATGCTTTAACTCCTGTATGGGAAAAAAAGTATTGATCATGAACGAAGCGTCGGGAAGGTAAGCCGTTTCATTCCATATTTTATGCTTCCACCCCAGCGCAATATTGTCGTAACCTTTTGAAATATCTCGTTTGATTAAGGACATCATTTGTACGCCATAATTAAAGGTTATTCTCAATTCATCGATCGAAGAGAGTGCCTTTCGGAGCATGATGGTGGGCAATACAAAATCGCCTAATCCCGAATAGTCCGCGTACTCAAATCCAGTTTCAAATTGCCAGGAGTTTTCCCCAACGATATAGGGGCTGTCTGCAATTCCAGGTCGATCAAACACAATGGATGTATCTTGTGCATTCGCCATGTGACAAACCAATAGAAAAAGAAAAATGCGTAATGCCGACACCGTTTATTTTTTACATAGTTACGGAAATTTAGGTTCACATTACGCCTCTTTGCACATGCAAAAGGAATTGATCAAAACCACACCGTCAGATTGGCAAAAAGCAAGGGCATTGACTTCACCACAGCATTGTTCTGATTGTAAAACAAGCCCTTCCCTCTCGACACCAAATCTTTAACTTCGAAGCGAATCATCGCATTGGATTCAACAGGAATGGAGTACCCCAAGGAATAGCCAAAACACTTGAATCCATTGGCAGTGGTGATTGGCGAAAGTTGAATGGCACGCGGATCGTGGAAGTACTCTGCGCGCGCGGAAAGTGATCCCCACTTGCCAAAGGAATAACGCGCCATGGCGTTGGCTTGCCACCAGAAATGATTCTCCAACTTCGAAAGCATGCGCTGCTGATCGCCAACATATACACACGAAGAAAACGACCATTTCGGCCCTCCTTGATATACCCAATACACATCAGTGAAATAGCGATTTCTAAAGTCGGTATGCTGGCTAGATCGCTCACTTCCCATATAGGTATTCCAAAATAGTGTAGCATGTTTTCCCGTCTTGTACTCCACTGATGTTCCAACTGACTTGCCGTCATTCACATCCTTAATTTGCTGCCAACCGTTGATGACGAAGGCGCTCAATTTAAACTTATCTGTCAGCTGCGATGTCACGCGTGCTCCGCACATGTAATAGGGCACATATTCTGGAGCTAAACTGCGGGAATACATCAACTGGTCTTTCGAAAATGGATTTTCATTAGTGTATGGAGAACCAAGAACACCGACTTCTAGCCATACATCCTTTTTCTTTGACAAACGTACCGCACCTTTCGCTTCCAATGGAATTTTCAGCAAGCCCGGTTCGGCTGCATAATTGGCATTCATGTATGTTCCTACCCCCGGTGCAAATCGAAATTTAATGCGCTCACTTTCAAACGAGAAATCGAGGTATGCCATGTTGATATTGAACTCATTGTTGCGCGCCGAGGACACAAAATAAGGAATGTTGTTGCTTTTCATGTCTTTCAAGTTCAAGGCATAGTAAGCATCTAAACCACCACCCAAGCGAAATACTCCTGCTTTCGTTGTGTCGACAAGTTGTGCATTCAGTTTGATTGAGGCAGTAAGTGCTAAAACTATGGTAAAAAACAACCGAAAATTCATAGACATTCTATTGATTGAAAAAATCCGTGACAACCTTGGTAAACGCCTTTCTATCGTCCATTTGTGGCGCGTGTCCTACATCTTTAATCACGGTAAATTTAGCATTTATCGAATCTGCAAAGCGTTGGCCTTCTGAGAGATAAAACAATTCATCGTATTCGCCCCAAAGGACCATCACATTCATTCGTTTCAGTGCTTCTATTGCTTCTGGCCGTTCAGGTTCCGCAATCAGCGACTTCAACAAACCGCGCTGTTCATTTTTGTACGCTGAAAAATTTGTTGCATACATTAACTTCAAAAGCCAAACGGGAAATTTCGTGTTGCCATAGGAAGCCAAATTCAACAAGGGCTGAACTCCTTTGTACGAATCAAAAACAAAGGCCTCCTGAATGGAACTGAACCCATGCGTTAGACATACCTCATCAATGAGCGCTTTATTGAACATCGGTCCCGGCGAATTCGCAATACACAAACGATCGATGCGCTTAGGGAATTTCTCCGCCATGAGCACCGCGATAAATCCCCCGTAACTTTGACCAATTAACGAAAAAGTATCGACGTTTAATTCTTTCAACAAGGTTTCCACCGCAACCAACTGGCTTTCTAAAGTGGTAGGCAATGAAGCGCTACTCTCACCAAACCACAGTAAGTCGGGAGCAATTACCGTGTGATTTTTTGCTAGTGCCGTTAATTCATTTTGATAGGTAAACAAGGCATCGCCACCGAAGCCGTGAAGAAAAACGATAACCGGACCATTCCCACCTTTCCAATACTTCATGGAAAAATCATTGGTAGTAAGCGTATAGGGGCGAACATCCTTTCGCTTCAGCTGTCTTTCTCCTTGTTTTTTAACAAAGACAACTGGATTGCACGAAAACAGTAAAAGAATGGAGGATAATGGAATCACCAATTTTAAAATTCCACCAAAGGGAGGTCGGAAAAATGTAGACAAAATCATATTGCTGCAATGCGTATCTTTGAACAAAAATACAATGTTTACGGGAATCATAGAACAAATCGGCGTTGTGCAATCCATCCGCAAGGAGCAAGACAACATTCATTTTACTATTTCATCTTCTTTTACCGATGAATTAAAAATTGACCAAAGCGTAGCGCACAACGGCTGCTGTTTAACTGTAGTTGACATTTCGGACAAGCAATATACAGTGACAGCTATACGAGAGACATTGGAAAAAACGAATCTTTCTTCTTGGACAGAGGGAACTAAAGTGAATTTAGAACGCTGCATGGTGATGAACGGACGGCTCGATGGGCATATTGTTCAAGGGCATGTCGATACAGTTGGAACTTGCATCAATGTTGAAGATCAGGGGGGAAGCTGGAAATATACCTTTCGCTATGCGTCAACCATGCCAACGGTAGAAAAGGGATCAATTACGATCAACGGCACAAGTTTAACGGTTGTTGATTCGAAGGAGAATGAATTCTCCGTTTGCATCATTCCATATACCTATGAAAACACAAACTTCCATACCCTTCAAAAGGATATGGAAGTCAATTTAGAATTCGATATTATTGGAAAGTATGTGGCCAAACTAATGGCGCACTAAAACGCTTACTTTTTTGGTCGCGCTTTCTCCAATTTATCAACGCGGTCAGTCAACGACTGAATCTCCTTGATCAATTGATACACTTGTTGTGATAATACATTTGAAGAATAGTCATTTGACGATGGTTCATTGAAAATTTTTGGAGCAGGATCATTGATCAAATCAATGGCGCTAACACCAAGAATTTCGGAAATTCTTACCAAACGTTTTACAGAAATTTCTGTTACTCCACGTTCGATATTTGAATAGGCAGCAACCGTTAGGTCCAATTCATCTGCCATGTTTTGCTGACTCAAGCTGTTCGCTAAGCGTGCAATTCTGATTTTTTCTGCTACTGTTTTACTCATAACACAAATGTACAACGACCTTAACTGTCGAATAGAATTGTTTAAATTGATTTTATCGGTTTTTAGCGCATTTATTTTTAGTTTTGATTGATTTTTAGGGTTTTAAGCCACGAACAGCGTTAATTATTCGTCGAATTGCTTAATAATTCCCACGAATAAATTGCGAATATTGTCTATTTGGGATAAATAAGGGCTTTTTGGTATGCGTTTTTAGTTAATTATTGATTGATGATTAGGTTTACTAGAATTGCAAAAATCTAAATTCAACCTTTTAAAAACACATGTGATTCTTGGTTTCCTTAAATTTCACTGCACAAAAACAAAGCGGTAAGACGAACTACCAACACCTTGAATTAAACATTAAATTAAAGAGAATGAATAGATTACTTCCAATCTTTCACAGCAATCTTTAGAAGCTGTTTTCTAAGCTTCTTAATGACCGCATCGCGATTGGATACATTTCCACACTTGATGATGTCATACTGGACCATAGCGCCATTGCGGAAGAACTTAAATTCGAAACTAACGGATACGATTTCATCTCTGTACAACGGAAACAAATTCCCAGCACCCAAGGCCGTATTGAAATCGTCATTCATAGTCGTGGCCTTGAAGATTTTGTCATACCCACGCACAGAAACCAACAAATAAGTGTCTATCCCCTTTGCCGCAATTACTTGTTTCATGGAATCGGTCGCAATCAATGAAGCATCCGTTCCCAATTTCAACATGTTTAACGAAGGAATCGCTTTTATCCCTAGCTCCGTAAAAATCTCTGTCACATTGATTTCCATTGAATACCGATCCTCCGGTTTATCCAATTGACCAATGACCAACACATTTTTAAGCTGGAGACCCTTGCTTTGAGCTAAGGTTAGATTCGAAGCACTCAGAACGGTTAGCGCAAAGAATAGGTAAAGAATATTCTTCATAGGGGATTTTAGAAAATTTCAGATGCGATGGCGCGCACCATGGATGAATTAGACATCGTATAATAATGGATACACGGAACGCCAGCATCGCGAAGTTCTTTTGACTGCTGAATTCCCCACTCCACACCCAACTTTTCAATTTGCTTGTTGTCCTTGCACTTCAACAATTCCTTTGACAGAGCTTCGGGAAAGTCTATTTTGAAAAATTTCGGTAAGAACGTGATGTGGTCCATTGTTTTAATCGGCTTCAATCCCGGAATAATCGGTACCGTGATCCCAATTGCACGACATGCTGCAACAAAATCAAAAAACTTTTGGTTGTCGAAGAACATCTGAGTTACGATATATTCTGCTCCGGCATCGACCTTTGCTTTTAAATAGTGTAGGTCTGTCGTCATGTTCATTGCTTCGAAGTGCTTCTCCGGATAACCAGCCGTACCAATACAAAAGTCCGTCGGTTCAAGTTGCACATCGTCCATCATGTAGTTCCCATGGTTCATTTCTGAAATCTGGCTGATCAATTCAACCGCATAACGGTGACCATCGGCATGTGGTCTGAATGTACTTTCTGTTTTGATGGAATCACCCCGCAAGGCCAAGACATTGTCAATGCCTAAGAATTGCAAGTCGATCAAGGCGTTTTCCGTTTCTTCCTTGCTAAATCCACCACAAATCAAATGCGGCACTGCATCCACTTGATATTTGTTCATGATCGCGGCACATATTCCAACTGTTCCCGGTCGTTTGCGAATGGCAATTTTTTCCAACAAGCCGTTTTCGCGCTCTTTATAGATAAACTCTTCACGGTGGTAGGTCACATTCACAAATCGGGGTTTAAACTCCATTAAGGGATCGATCCCGTCAAAGATGGATTGAATGCTTTTTCCCTTTAATGGGGGAAGGATTTCAAATGAGAAAAGTGGAGATTTCGCCTCCTGTAAATGCTGTGTGACTTTCATTATTCCAATACGTGAAGTGCAAAGATAATCCTTTGATGGCTGTTTTAATCGTTAAATTCTCCTAATCCTTATTCTGACTTGCCAATATGGCTTCCGCTATGATTAAATCTTTTTGTGTCGTAATCTTCATGTTGTCCTCGTTGCCCTGAATCAATTGAATGTCAATACCCAAAGATTCGACGAGGGTTGCATCATCTGTTATGCCGCTGTGGTAGTTCAACTGGTAAGCGTTGCGCAAAACATCTGTGCTAAAACACTGTGGGGTTTGAACGAGTAGAAAATTGGTTCGATCTACTGCACGTGATGTGGACCCATGAAGCTCACGAACAGATTCCTTAATCGCCAAGACAGGAATTACAGCTTCGCATGTGTTAAGTGCATCAAGGCACGCTAAAACCGTTTCTTTCGCTACAAAAGGGCGAACACCGTCGTGCACTAAAATGAAGTCCCCCGAACAACTTTCAAGGGCATTTTTTATGGAGTGAAAGCGTTCCTCTCCACCCGGCACGAGGGTGTGGGGAATGCTACTATCAAATTCTCGAACAAGATTCTGCCAGTACTCATGCCATTCACTCGGTAAAGTGACGATCAGTTCAAAATTTGCATCTATCTGAAAAAAACATTCCAGTGTCCTGAGTAAAATAGGTTTACCAGAAAGGGGAATGAATTGTTTCGGAAGATCTCCTCCCATGCGTTTTCCAATTCCTCCCGCAGTGATAATGACCGATATTTTATTCATCTAAGG
>CANGIC010000018.1 GCA_947453795.1 Flavobacteriales bacterium | reverse complement strand
GTGGCTCAAGGCGATCAAGGGAAATTCATGATTAAGTTGAAATACGACAAGAGCACCACATTCGAGGAGAACAATGCAACGACTTTAGAAATCGAGCAAATGATTCTCGCTCAAAAAGAGGTAGTAGACATCGTTTTTGCCAATGTGGGAGGACCAAGCTCTGGAATGGGTGCTGCATCTTTTGGTGCCGAAAATAGATCTGAACTAACGGTGAAGATGAAGCCAGGCATGCAGAAAACATATCCCACCATTCGTTATATGAATGAGATTCGCAAACGTATTGAGGACAACTATCCAGGTGTAGAAGTAAAAGCGCTGAACATTGGAATGGTAGAATCGGAAGAAGCGCCAATCGAAATTTTCCTATCCTCGGATGATTCCGAACTTTTGTTGAGTGAAGCGCGCCGATTGAAAGCCGCCATCTTAGAAATTGATGGTGCCAAGGATCCAACAATTTCTACCGACGATGTGACACCGGAAATTCGCATCGATCTCGACCGTGAAAAAATGGGACAGATGGGCTTACCTATCGCTGTGGTGGGTATGCAGTTGCAAAATGCCTTGACAGGTAACGACGATGCCCAGTTCGATGATAAAGGTCAAGAATACGACATCCGTGTAATGACGGATAAATTTGACCGCAAAAATGTAGAAGACATCCGCAAAATGACCTTTACCACAAACGACGGAAAGCAAGTGGCCTTGAGTCAATTTGCGTCGATCAGCGTTGAAAATGGAAATGGATCATTGGAACGCAAGAACAGAATTTCAAACACGACCATTCGTTGTTATGTTTTGGGGACTGCCTCTGGAAATGTTTCAGCAGCGATTGAAAAGTACTTAGAAAAAAAGCCCTTGGATAAAAACATCCGCATGTTATGGGGTGGTGAAATAAAACGCCAGAAAGAATCGATGGGTGCCCTGGGAACTGCGATGGGAATCGGTTTGATCTTGGTTTACCTCATTATGGTGGCCTTGTACGACAACTACGTCTATCCATTTGTGGTCTTGTTCTCCATTTTTGTGTCGCTCGTTGGCGCCATCCTTGCGCTCAACTTGAGTTCTTCGTCTATGGGAATCTTTACCATGCTTGGAATGCTCATGCTCCTCGGTCTTGTCGCCAAGAATGCCATCTTGATTGTCGATTTCACCAATCACCTGAAAGCCGAAGGGAAGTCTACCTACCTGGCCTTGCTTGAAGCGGTGCGTGAACGGATGCGTCCGATCTTGATGACAACCATCGCCATGATCATTGGTATGATTCCAATTGCGACAGGTACAGGTTCGGGTGCAGAATGGAAAAATGGCCTTGCGTGGGTCTTGATTGGAGGGCTTACGAGTTCTATGTTCTTGACGATTCTTGTTGTGCCAATGATGTACTACTCCGTGGACCGTGTTAAAGCACGTTTTGGTAAAAACAAGGTCAAGCGCGATGATTCTTTTGAAGAGACAGAAATTGCCTCGGTGTAAGGAAGTCGCAAGGCAAAGAAAAATATGTAACTTCGCAGCAACATTTACATTTCGATTATGAATTACGATATTATAGTAGTAGGAAGCGGTCCCGGTGGATATGTCACTGCGATTCGTGCTTCACAGCTTGGACTAAAAACTGCAGTCGTTGAGCGTGAGTCACTTGGTGGAATTTGTTTGAACTGGGGGTGTATCCCTACAAAAGCGCTATTGAAAAGTGCGAACGTGTTCGAATACCTTACGCATGCCGCTGATTATGGAATTACAGTCAAAGATGCACAGGTAGATTTCGGCGCCATGATTGACCGTAGCCGTGGTGTTGCCAATGGAATGAGCAACGGCATTCAATACCTCATGAAAAAGAACAAGATCGATGTGATCATGGGAAATGCAGTATTGAAAGCAGGAAAAAAAGTAGCCGTTACCGCTGAAGATGGAACGGTAACAGAATACACAGCAGATAAAGGAATTATTATCGCAACAGGTGCACGTTCACGCGTGTTGCCGAACTTGCCACAAGATGGTGAAAAAATCATCGGTTACCGTCAAGCCATGACCTTGAAAACGCAACCAAAGAAAATGGTGGTTGTTGGTTCAGGTGCGATTGGTGTGGAGTTCGCTTACTTCTACAATGCCATCGGTACAGAAGTAACTGTTGTTGAATACATGCCAGGCATCGTTCCTATCGAAGACGAAGACGTATCCAAGCAATTGGAAAAATCATTCAAAAAGATGGGGGTGAACATCATGACCAATGCGTCTGTGGAGTCGGTTGACACTTCAGGTACAGGTTGCGTGGTGAGCATTAAAACGGCCAAAGGCGAAGAAAAAATCGAATGCGATGTTGTTCTTTCTGCCGTTGGTATTCAAGCAAACATTGAAAATATTGGACTTGAAGAGCTTGGAATCGTCGTTGATCGCGGTCGCATCTTGGCGAATGAATATTACCAAACAAACATCCCAGGGTACTATGCCATTGGTGATGTGATCCCAACTGCTGCTTTGGCCCACGTTGCCTCCGCAGAAGGAATCATTTGTGTAGAAAAAATTGCTGGACACCATCCAGAACCATTGGATTACAACAACATCCCAGGATGTACCTATTGCTCACCTGAAATTGCTTCTGTAGGGTATACGGAGAAAGCAGCGAAGGAAGCAGGTTATGAACTTAAGGTAGGTAAATTCCCATTCTCTGCATCAGGTAAAGCCAGTGCGGCTGGAGCGAAAGATGGATTTGTGAAATTGATCTTCGATGCGAAATATGGCGAATTACTTGGTGCGCACATGATTGGTGCGAATGTCACTGAAATGATTGCCGAATGTGTAGCCGTTCGTAAGCTAGAAACAACAGGTGAAGAACTCATCAAAACGGTTCACCCTCACCCTACCATGTCCGAAGCGATTATGGAAGCAGCAGCAGCGGCGTATGGTGAAGTGATCCACTTGTAAGAATCAACCCTAACACAATAAAAAAAGGAGCGTGAATCACGCTCCTTTTTTTATGCCGACTGCTGTGCTGATGGACTCGAGACTTCAAAAAGTTACGAGTTACTAATGACCAGTTACGAGTTGGGGACAACTTCGATATGAAAGTTCTTGAGGATATTATGACTAAGAATTAGGACAAGAGACAAAGGACAAAAGACTAAATTGTTCTTCGAAAACTCGTAACTCGTAACTCGTAACTCGTAATTCTTTCACCCCTATTGCGCAATACCAATCTTCACACCGCCAGTGAACAAGAAACGTACTCCGCTGTAGGCATCTTGCTGCCAACCATACACGTAAAGTCCTGTATTTCCATCGTAGGTATTGGTCATTACGTAATCCTTGTAGCTTTCATACGCCAAACCAATCCCAGCGTATACATCTAAAGAGAATTTTTCTTCCAACCAAAATTGAGAACCGAAGTTGAAGGAGAAGTTAAAGTCTTTCTCCGAGCCCTTAACATCAGGAAGTAATTTCGAATAATCGTGGAATCCGTAGTTCATTTGGCGGAACTTAAATACCGGTGACACATAGAACCAGTTTGGAGCCAACCCGCCGCGCAAGGGATACATGCGGTAACCTGTTCCGAAGAAGAATCCAACACCTGAAGTGCGTTCAACACTTGGACCAAATCCAGGGTCAAAAAAATGATTCCCAGCAACACTCAATCGAATGTTCGACAAGGTTGGACCGATTTCGAAGTCCACACTTGACATTTCATTCAACACGCGCTCGTAACCGAGGTTAATTTCCCCCACCAACAATTGCAGCGGACTGAATTTAATGATGTTGATGTTATTGGTAACAAGAGGATCCTTGCGTTTTTTAGGCGCATTGTAGCTTGACCCTTTATCGATAATAACCACTTTTTGATCTTGTGCAAATGTCCCAAAAGATAGGGATGCAAGAAGAAGTACGGACAACTGTTTTATCATGGTTGTTTTTTTTGTGAACGAAGTTAATGTAAAAACCAACGACTTATTGCACCACCACCATTTCTTTTTTCGCAAACAACTGATCGTCAACGTAAAAATCTAGGCGTCCGAGATGTACACCACCCCATCCTGTTTGATTGATCAAGACCGTGTTTCCAGCGCGATTCTTGACCTGTGTGGGTTCGGCTAAAAAGGTGTGAGTATGTCCACCTAAAATCACGTGTATGTGCTCACTATTCGCAGCCAACACTTTATCAGAAATTTGTGCATCAGCATATTCATAGCCCAAATGGGACAAGCAAATAATTAAATCACACCCTTCTTTCTTCAATTCAAGGGCACATTCATTGGCAACTTTAATGGGATCGAGGTACTGTGTTTTGCCAAAAATTGTATCAGGCACCAGGCCTTTCAGTTCGACTCCGACCCCAAAGACACCTATTTTTACGCCTCCTCTTTTGAAGACCTTGGTGGCTTGTGTCTTTTTATTCAATAAGGTATCGGCGAAATCATAATTTGCACATAAGAATGAGAAATCTGCATGCTCCGTGGCCTTAAGAAATCCTTCCATGCCTGCATCAAAATCATGGTTCCCCATTGTTGCGGCATCATAGCCCATGACACTCATGCATTTCATTTCCAGTACCCCTTTGTACTTATTGAAGTATGGCGTTCCTTGAAAAATATCACCAGAATCCAATAACAAGACCTGCTCTTCTTCGGAACGGATCTTTTCAATCAACATCATGCGTTTCTCGACTCCGCCCATTCCTGGGAATTTCGCGTGATTATCTGGGAAAGGATCGATATTCGAATGGGTATCGTTGGTGTGTAGGATCGTTACCTTTTTGAGGCGCTTCGAATTTTCAGCGGCCAATAGTGTCGGTGTAAATAAAACACCGCCAGTGACCAAAAATCCAGTTCCGAGAAATGACCTTCTATCCATCTTAAAAAGAAATACGTACTGTCGAATCAGCGCTGATTGTCCCTACAAGTTCAATTTCACTCATCAAGGCATCACGCACCAAACGTCCTGTTCGGTTGACTTCTATCTGTTTGCTGAAAAAGGTAGCTTTGTCACCACCATTCATCAAATAGTCGGAGGTAATTACCCAAAAATGAGTCGCATCGTTTCGCATTCCATTGATTAGCAACTTACCTTTCTCGATGTGTGCATTGGCAATGGGTTCACCACCGGTCGCACGGATAAATGTCTCAATGTCTTTAATACACTCGATAGGCAATTTCACCCAAACAATCTGATTATCGAAAGGCATTAATTTAAACACATCGCCATAGG
Source organism: Flavobacteriales bacterium (assembly GCA_947453795.1). GTDB lineage: Bacteria > Bacteroidota > Bacteroidia > Flavobacteriales_D > Crocinitomicaceae > M0103. The sequence continues at coordinate 16,881 of CANGIC010000018.1, read as the reverse complement.
TGATATTTCCCTTATTGATGGTTGAACGAATTCCGCCTTTATTGAGCAAACAAAAAGTAGGTGTACTCAATCGAACCGTGCGCGTTTGATCCGCAAAAACCGCATCAGCCGCCCAATTCATGAGAGCTGAGGATGGCCGAGATGCAATTAAATTCATGGGAGAATACCCAACGATGCGATCCATTTCACCTTTTAAAGAATCACGGTAAGGATCAATGATTGCAGACAATTCATTGACAGGAACAGTATCCGCTTTTACTGCTAACATTTCTGGATGAACGGCAATTGTATCGGTCGATGCACAGGCACCGATGAGAAATAGAAGCAGGACAACAATACCGAAACGCATTACTCGATGATGATTCGTTCAGTGTAAGGACCAATGGAAGTTTCCACTTGAAGCAAATAACTTCCCGCGGCAAAGGATGCAACATCCAATTTTAAAACATTTCCAGAAATTTCAGGTGATAAGCTTAAAATGCGACCTGACAAATCCACCAAATGGATTGATTTCACAGTTGCGTCAACTTTTACATAAAGTAAATCATTCGCCGGCACCGGATAGACTTTCAGCGGAGTGATTGATTCCTCGCTAACACCCACATTTCCACCAACTGCTACCTCCATGTACACAGGAAGGTGATCACTCATGTAATACAGTGCGTTGATGACATTCGTGGGTTCCGAATTGTTCACAGGGTCAATGAGTGAACTGTTCAAACGCAGTCCATCTTGACCGACAGCGCGGTAAGAGCCCGGAATGTATTTAGCACCCTTTGTACCTGTTTGCATGTCATCCGAAAATAAAATCATATCGAAGCGATCGTCCATGCCGCCTGTTGCTCCTCCATCTATGGCAACAATGCGCGTGCTTTGTGTAAAGTGCATCTTATAAAAGGTGTTCGAATGCCAGATACCACTTCCGACCACATCGTAAAGGTTCGCCTGAGTTGTCCCAGTGAAGTTGATGTAGGCTGCTTCAGAGTTGTTGTAGATGTTCATATCACCCGCAACTACGGTGTTTTCAGCATACCCTCGAGTCATTAAGTAGCTTTTCAATACTGATGTTTCACTGCCTCGTTGTGTGATGTCCGCGGCTGTGCTTCCCGCCTTGAGGTGCGCGGCGTATACATAAAAGTAGACCGTGTCTGACTGTGCGGTCATGCCTGGCTCCTTGTAGTATAAGACGTATTCATTGAAATCACGCAGTGACGTAGAAATCGTATTTTGTTCCACAAGCCCTAATTTTTGCGTGTTGTAGAACAACATATTCTCATCATCGGGACTTTGCACATACAAGGATTGCGCATAATAGTTGATCCCATTTTGGTTTAATGCCTGGGAGATAATGTTCGTCGCACCTACCGGCTGCGTAATTTCATTCACCAAAAAAACATCAGGTTTGATGTGTTGAACGATTGTCTTTAGGTAGGCAATTCGTGCCGTGTTGACATCTGGATAATTCAAGATGTTGTAGGTCATAAATTTAATTGTATCCTGCGCTTGCACACCATGAATACTGAGTGCCATTGCAACACCCAAAAGCAAAGTTTTACACTTCATGTTACTGTTTTTCTTTGATGAGGTAGAGATATACCGGAAAGTGATCGCTAAACCCACCTTGCCAATTGGAACCCACATAGGTTCTAAATGGATAGCCCGCATAGCTGCCCGTTGCGCCTTTCAAATAGGCGGCATTAAACACCTTTGCTTTAAATAGTTTGTAGGATGAAAAGTCACTTCCAGTTTCCACCATGGTTGAGGTACACATGAACTGATCGAACAAATTCCACGAATCACGCCAAGCCAAGGTGCCTATTCCTTGAAGAAAATGCTTTTCCATAGGGTTGTAAAGCTGTCCCGGTTGAACTTTCGAAATATCCCCCTCGGTGTGCATGACATTTTTAATGCTGTAACTCACAGGATCATCATTTAAATCGCCCATGTATATGATTTTTGCATTCGGTTCGTTTTTGCGGATTGAATCCATTATGCGCATTCCAAGTTGTGCAGCGAGCATGCGCTTTGGACGACTTCTGCGCTCCCCACCTCTTCTAGAAGGCCAGTGAGCAACGATAAAATGAAAAGATTCTCCACCGATTTTCCCATTCACCAAAAGTTGATCGCGGGTATAAAACGTGGTATCATTTGGATCTTTAAGGGTAAACGGCGCTGATGATTCGTATTGGAAGTACTTTTCTTGGTAAAGAAGTGCCACATCTACTCCACGACGATCGGGTGAATCGTAATGCACAATTTTGTAGTTACGCCCTTGAATAGAAGGCATAGCCACTAAATCCTGAAGCACCGTAATATTCTCCACCTCACACACCCCAAGAACAGCAGGTCCATCGGGTTGGCTGTCTGTCCCCAAATCAGCGATTACCTTGGCCATGTTTTCCAATTTCTGATGGTACTTCTTGGTATCAAAGTGCTTGTCTCCTTTGGGAGTGAAGTCATCCTGCAAGACCTTATTCGGATCAGGATCGATGATGGTATCGTGTAAATTCTCTAGATTGTAGAAGCCAACGCAAACTACATTGTACTGTTTACCATCGATCAATTGCTGTCCAAAAACGACACCTAGTTGACAGAAAACAACGCTAAATAAAAACCACATTCTCATGCTTGCAAAAGAACAAAATAAATTCGGATTGTATGACTCTATTCACATAGGAATAATACTTAAACGATTAAGTTTAAATTCCTGTGAATTCCAAGAATTTATCCTTTTTTAGTGTACATTTGCGTCGCTAATAAGAAACATCAGATGCGCAGAGCTACAGGTTTACTCCTTTTATTACTTCCTTTGACTTCATGGACACAGGTTCCTGATACAACGGCTATGTTGAAAGACACCAGTGAAGTGGTAGTTTTTAGTCTAACGGCTGATGACTTAGAAAATGATGCTCAGAATCAAGATATTTCTACCTTGTTGCAATCTTCGCGCGATGTTTTTGCGAGTGTAGCTGGCTTCAATTTCAGCAATGCACGCTACCAAATTCGTGGTCTTGAATCTGACCAATATTCCGTGTTAATCAATGGTGTACCGATGAATGACCCAGAAATGGGTTGGGGAATTTACTCTTATTGGGGCGGTTTGAATGATGTGACCCGTTACCCGGAATCAGGCATCGGTCTAGGTTCTTCGAATTACAACTTCAGTGGTATTGGTGGATTTTCAAACATGGATTTGCGTGCTTCGGCAGATAAAAAAGAATCGCGTGTAAGTTACGCCATGACCAACCGTACTTACCGCAATCGTTTGATGTTCACGCATTCGACGGGTCAAATGACCAATGGTTGGGCAGTCACCTTCTCTGGTTCTTACCGTTGGAGTCAAGAAGGATATGTGGAAGGCACCTATTTCAGTGGCGCGAGTTATTTCCTTTCGGTAGAAAAGAAAATCAATGCCAAACACAGCATCGGTCTTGTTGGATTTGGTGCTCCTACAGTACAAGGCCGTTCTGGAATCGCTGTTCAAGAGGCATTCAACTTAACAGGAAACAATTACTACAACCCGTATTGGGGATGGCAGACAGACGGCAACACTGGAGAACAAGTGAAGCGCAATGCTCACGAACGAAACAACCACCGCCCGTCCATTTTCTTGAATCATTACTGGACGCCGAACAAAAATACGACAGTAAATTCCGCGCTTTACGGCACATTTGGTAAGACTGGAAATTCCAACTTGAACTGGAATGATGCACAAGACCCGCGTCCGGATTATTACAAATATCTACCGAGTTACACCGCGACTACGGACCCTGTAGCTTCCGCTCAAACAGCGGCTGCTTGGGGAAGCGATCAATCGGTGAGTCAAATCAACTGGGATGGTTTGTACAATGCGAATTACAACAACCTATTTACCCAAAACAATATAGACGGTATCGCTGGGAACTCGCTAGAGTTTAAACGTTCCCGCTACATTATGGAGGAATACCGTTCAGATCCTTTGCAGCTTGGAATCAATTCCATTTACACGCACCGTTTGAGTGATGATATGTTGTTGACCGGAGGTATAAACATAGACCGCTATGTGAGTCACAACTACCGAAAAATGCTCGATCTTTTGGGTGGAGACTATTGGTTGGATGTGAATCAATTTGCTGAACAATCCTTTGCCGATCCAAACATTTCACAGAACAACATCGATATGCCGAATCACCTCGTGGCGCAAGGAGAAACATTTGGCTACGATTATAACATGCATGTGAACTCACAAAATGTGTTCGGTCAAATCAAGGATCAAGGAAAGAAAATAGATTGGTACGCGGCTTTGGAGTTGTCTCACACAAACTTCTTCCGTGAAGGAAATATGCGCAATGGTCAATTTCCAAATGAGTCCTTTGGCGTTGGTCAAAAACACAACTACATCAACTACGGGGTGAAAGGTGGATTGGTGTATAAAATCACTGGTCGCCACTTTATCAACATCAATGCGCTATACCAAACAAAAGCACCTTACAGCTACAATGTGTATATCTCACCAAGAAACCGCGATAAAACGGTAGATGGGATGACGAACATGCAGATAATGTCGGGTGACATCAACTACCAAGTGCGTTATCCGAATTTCAAAGCCCGTGCGACCGCTTATTATTCACAAGTGAACGACGGAACTTATTCGAAGACCTTCTACAACGATTTGTACCGCAATTTCGTCAATTATACGATGACAAATGTAGATCAATTGTATTCGGGTATCGAATTGGGGGCTGAAGCAACCATTGCTACAGACTGGACAGTAAGTGCTGCCTTTGGTACAGGACAATTCCTTTACAATTCTCGTCCAGTAGCAACAGTGACTGTGAACAACTCTCCCGTTGTGATTGCTCAAGATCAAACCGTATATTTGAAAAACTTCCACATCGGAGGAATGCCACAAACGGCAGGGTCAATTGGATTAAAGTATAGCTCACCTAAATACTGGTATGTTGGCGCGTCATTCAACTACTTCACGGATATCTACATTGATCCAAATCCTGCTCGCAGAACAGAAGAAGCAGTGGCAAAATATACGCCTTCAGACCCTCAATGGAATGAAATTGTTGGGGAGACTGTTATTCATACCTTGAAAACCAACAAATTCTTTGACAACAATTACACACTTGATATGTATGTTGGGGGTTCAATAAAGATCAAGGACAAAATGATCCGTCTTTCGGCTTCAGTGAATAATATTTTAAACAACACAAGTTTCCGCACAGGTGGATTTGAGCAATTGCGTTTCGATTCAAACAACATTGGCAGATTCCCACCTAAATACGGGTATATGTACGGAACATCTTATTTCTTAATGGTTACTTATCTCTTTTAATATGAAGCGAATGAAACATGTATCAATTACCGGGTTGATGATGGCCCTATTGGCAGTTATGTCCTTGTCGAGTTGTCATAAAGAAATCGACAACCCACCCTACAAGGAAATTCCAGAAAGTGCAAAACTTGATGTGACTGAGCTTCGTGCGCTTTACCAGGGAACAGCCATTCACTTCGGTGACGGTGACACCAACCTATACTGTTTGGTTACTGCCGATGAAGTTTCTGGGAACTTGTACAAGAATGTCTATGTTACCGATGGTCAATCTGGTTTGAACGTGCGCATCACTGCTTCAGGAGGATTATACGAAGGAGATTCCATTCGTATTAACCTGAATGGGACCATTTTGAGCGAATACAACGGAATTCTTCAATTGGACTCTGTGGATGTAAACAAGAGTGTTGTGAAATTGAAATCAGGTGTTCAAGTAACCCCAGTTGATGTAACCATGGCGCAAGTGCTAACAGATCCTACATTAGAGTCTCGACTAGTGCGCATTTCAAATGTAGAGTTTAGCTACATGGATGCTGGAAACACTTTCGCGGATGCCACCAATCAGTTGTCAAAAAACATCACGCTTTTGGAATGTTCAGGAAGCTCAATCATCATGAGAACGAGCGGATACTCAAAATTTGCGGGTGAAACGGTGCCCGTTGGAAATGGAACAGTAACCGCGATACTCGGGCGCTACAATGCCGATTTACAGTTGTATTTACGCAGAACCTCTGATATCGTATTGCCAAATCCTTCTTGTCAACCTACGGTTTATGCGAGCAAAAACTTTGAAGATCAAAATGTGACTTCAGGTGGATGGTCCGTACAATTGGCGAACGGTAGCGTAAGTTGGACCGCAAATACACAAGGTGCGGTATTCGGATCGGCCTATGGGCAGATTTCAAATTACATTGGTGGTGCAAATTCAGCGTGTGAAACATGGTTGATTTCGCCTACCATGAATCTTATCGGTGCAACCGCTCCTACCTTGTCTTTCCAAAATGCGTACAACTACGCTGGTACTCCGCTTTCAGTATGGGTATCCACGAATTACGATGGCTTTAGTGCGCCTTCAACAGCAACTTGGGTTCAAATATCTCCTACATTATCCACGGGAGCTTGGAACTGGGTAAGTTCTGGAGACATTAGTTTGTTGTCCTTTTTATCATCCAATGTCCATGTGGCATTCAAATATACCGGTACAGCGACAAACGGAAGTACTTGGGAAATCGATGATATCCTAATAAAAGATTGATCCAATAATTTAAAAATCAAACCATGAAAAAAGTTTTACTTGTTTCTCTAATCGCCCTTGGGCACTGCGTATCTGCGCAAACGTACCTTCCTGTGAAGGATTTTCAAGACCAATCATTGACTTCAGGTGGATGGGCCAATCAAGCTATTGTTGGGACAGCCAATTGGGCAGTATCCAATACCGGTTCTCCAACAGATTATTATTTGAAAGCCACAGGGTACAACTCCACGACGATGGCCAATGAAAGCGCAGAAATCTGGTTTATTTCGCCTGTAATGAATTTGTCGACTGCAACAAATCCAATGTTGAATTTCAACAACGCGAAAAATTACGCTGGAACTGCGGTTTCAATTAAAGTATCTACAAACTATACCTCAGGTGCGCCATCTGCTGCGACTTGGACAGATATTACCTCTACTTGTGCACTTTCTACAGGTGGATTTGCTTTTGTAAACTCTGGAAACGTTAGTTTGAGTACTTACAATGGCTCAGCAAACGTTCGTGTAGCATTCGTTTACTCAAGCACAACTACAGCAGCTGCAACATGGGAATTGGATGATATCCAAGTCCTAGAGAATGGAATTGCGGCTCCGCCAATGTCCATTGCTCAAGTACAAGCTACAACTGGTGGTGACCTTTCAGACATGGCTGGTCAATCGGTAACAGTAGGTGGACGTGTTTCTGCCTTCAAAGTTGGAAGTGGATTCTGGATTCAAGACGGTACATCTGGATTCAACGGTATCTATGTCTATGATTTCGGAAATAACTCCGTAGCACTTGGTGATAGCGTATTGGTTTCTGGATCTGTAGTAGAATATGCGCCTGGAGCAAGTACAGAGAAAACAACTCAAATTAGTGGTGTGACTTCTTTTACAAATGTTGGTTCTTACACGGCTTATCCTGCATTGAACCTTCCAACGTTGGACGTTAACGCTGAAATGTACGAAAGTATGTTGGTGAAAGTATCTAATGCTAGTGTTACTGCAATTCCTGATTCATTCAACGAGTGGACAGTGAGCGACGGTACAGGACCAATCAAAGTGGATGACTTCATGTATTTGACCGCTCCAGTTCCAGCAGTTGGTGCTGTGTACAATGTAACAGGTGTTGTGAATCACTCTTTCGCTGCATTCAAAATCCTTCCGCGCAACGCTGCCGATGTAGAATTGGTATTCGGTGCTGGACTTGACGAAGCAACATCAGAAGAAATCGTTATTTATCCAAATCCATCAAATGGTGTGATCAATGTGAAAAATGCGAACAACGCTACAATCGATGTGTACAACACATTGGGAGCAAAAGTTCTTTCTACTAAACAAACACAAATCACCTTGAAAAGTGGTCTTTACTTGATCCAAGTTGAAGGTAAAACTTTCCGTGTATTTGTGAGATAATCAAAACACATTTTAAAGAGAGTCAGCCCAACAGCTGGCTCTTTTTGTTTGCCCCTACTCCAAGCCCTCTATCCAAAACAATTCCTATCTTCGCTTTTCAAAAAAAAACTATTATGCGCATTCTCGCTTTATTCTTGCTGATGAATATCCCCGTTTTTTCTCAAATTACGGTCGAAAAAATTTGGAAAACCTACGAATTTCGCTCAAGTGGTGTGGATGGTTTCGCCTCTATGAACGATGGATTGCATTATACGAAGGTCGAAGCAAAGGAAGGGCGTCAGGCAGTGGTGAAATACTTGATTACTGAAGAAAATGGCAAGGGAGAGGTACTCTTCGAAACAAATGATCTAAAATTCAATGGTCAAACCATTCAATTCGATGATTACTTCTTCAATAGCGATGAAACCAAAGTGCTGCTCACTACAATGACTGAAGCCATTTACCGAAGAAGTTATACTGCGGTGTATTACCTGTTTGACATAAAAACAAAAAAACTAAGTCCATTGGATGAAGGGCATCAACCTCAAACTTTGGCGGAATATTCACCCGATGGAAAAAAGGTCTCTTACATTCACAAAAACGACCTTTACATCAAAGATTTAGCATCTGGGAAGGTAACGCAACTCACGAATGATGGAAAGCGTAATAAAATCATCAACGGAACAACAGACTGGGTGTACGAAGAAGAGTTTGGCATCACAAAGGCCTACGGTTGGTCACCCGACAGCAAGCACATTGCATTCTTACGTTTCGACGAAAAAGAGGTAAAAGAATTTACGATGATGTACTACGAAGAACTCTACCCTGAGAAATACACCTTCAAATATCCAAAGGCCGGTGAAGCCAACAGCAAGGTAACGGCTCACATTGTAAATACGGCCAATGGGAAAATTACTGCATTGACTTTGGGTGAATACGAGTACATCCCCCGTTTGCAATGGTCTGGTGCGAAGAACCAATTGGTGATACAAACACTCAATCGTCATCAAAACCAGCTCAAGTACCATTTGATTGATCTCACCGGGAAGAAGATGACTCAGAAAGTTTTCTTCGAAGAAACATCTAAAACCTATGTTGAAATCGATGATAACCTGTTGATTTTAAAAGATGGGAACACCATTCTTCGCACTTCTGAAGCGGATGGATACAACCGCATTTACAAATTGACTTTCGACGGAACAAACACCAAGGTTACGAATGGAAACGATGTCATCGAATTTTATGGGATCGATGAAGCCAATGGAAAGATTTATTATGCGGAGGTGGGAAATCGTGCCATTTACAAAAGAATTTACCGCATCGGCCTGGATGGTACTGGAAAAGAAGCGATAAGCAGTGAGGAAGGATACAACAGTGCAGAATTCACTGCTGGAATGAAATACTTTGTAAAGACATGGTCGGACGCCAATACACCACCAGTGTACACGCTTTGCAGCAACGATGGAAAAGCAATTCGTGTGTTGGAAGACAATGCCAAATTGAATAAGAAGCTCGCTGAATATACCTTATCCAAAAAAGAATTTATCACCTTGGATGCCAATGGAATAAAGCTGAATGCATCGATCATCAAACCCATCAATTTCGACCCGACCAAAAAATACCCCGTTTACATGAACATCTACGGCGGACCGGGACACAATGAAGTGACCGATGCATGGGATGGAAATGACTATATGTATCACCAGTTGCTGGCCGATAAAGGATACATTGTGGTATCTGTTGATCCACGAGGAACGATGTACAGAGGTACGGAGTTTAAGAAAAGTACCTACCTACAGCTAGGTAAATTGGAAACCGAAGACATTATCAATTCGGCGAAAACACTTCAAGCCCTTTCATATGTGGACCCTAACCGAATTGGAATTATGGGATGGAGCTACGGCGGTTTCATGTCATCCCTAGCCATCACAAAAGGTGCCGATGTCTTTAAAATGGCCATTGCCGTTGCCCCAGTAACAAGTTGGAGATACTATGACAACATTTACACCGAGCGATTCATGCGTACACCACAAGAAAACGCAAGTGGGTATGACGAAAACTCACCGATTAACTTTGTGAAACAACTTAAAGGCAAGTACCTGTTGATACACGGTTCAGCGGATGACAATGTGCATTACCAAAACACCATGGAGATGATCAATGCCTTGGTAAAAGCAGACAAGCAGTTCGACTTGTTCATTTACCCGAACAAAAATCACGGGATTTATGGTGGAAATACGCGAAATCATCTCTTTAACATGATGTTGAACTACACCTTGAACAACCTTTAATCCACTCACTGAAAATTATCGTTGAAAGGAAGTTGTATTTTTTTAACATTCCCTTCATCTGCGTGATAAAAGATTGATTTTTCTTTGCTAACTTAGGCGGGAAATTTACAATTAATAGGACAACATCATGAGTAACGTTGCAAAAATTGAACTTGACGGCACGGTTTACGAATTCCCGGTAGTAGTTGGTAGCGAAAATGAAAAAGCGATCGATATCAGCAAATTAAGAGACACGACAGGGTATGTAACCCTTGATACGGGGTATAAAAACACTGGTGCTACAACAAGTAAAATAACGTTTCTCGATGGTGAAGAAGGCATTCTGCGCTACCGTGGATATCCGATTGAGCAATTGGCGGAGCAAGCCACCTTTCTTGAGGTAGCTTATTTGCTAATTTACGGTGAACTGCCAACAGCAGCGCAGTTGGATGAATTCAAAACGAGCATTCAGAAGCACACACTTGTGCACGAAGACATGAAGCAGTTCTTCGAAGCTTATCCTGCGAAGGCACATCCCATGGGTGTCTTGTCGTCAATGATTTGTTCTTTGTCGACGTTTTATCCAGAGTCATTGGATCCCAATCGCAGCCCAGAAGCTAAAAATTTAACCATTCACCGTCTTCTTGCAAAGTTGCCAACTTTAGCGGCTTGGTCGTATAAAAATGCGATGCGTCACCCATTCATGTATCCACGCAACGAATACGACTACTGCAAGAATTTCTTGTACATGATGTTCGCTATGCCAACAGAAGATTACAATGTTGATCCTGTTGTCGTTAATGCGTTAAATAAATTATTGATTTTACATGCAGACCACGAACAAAACTGCTCCACATCGACAGTGCGTATCGTAGGTTCATCGCAAGCAAATTTATATGCCACAATTTCAGCAGGTATCTCTGCTTTGTGGGGACCACTTCACGGAGGTGCAAACCAGGAGGTAATTGAGATGTTGGAGAAAATTCACCAAGATGGTGGCGATGTGGACAAGTGGGTAGCTAAAGCGAAAGACAAAGAAGATCCTTTCCGTTTGATGGGTTTTGGACACCGTGTGTATAAAAACTTCGATCCACGTGCGAAGATCATCAAAAAAGCATGTGACGATATCCTTTCAAAATTGGGCATCAATGATCCAATGTTGGAGATTGCAAAGAAATTGGAAAAAGTAGCATTGGAAGACGAATACTTCAAAGCGCGTAACTTGTATCCAAACGTAGATTTCTACTCAGGAATCATTTACAAAGCATTGGGCATTCCAACTGAAATGTTTACAGTTATGTTTGCCTTGGGTCGTCTACCAGGATGGATTGCACAATGGAAAGAAATGACTGAAAACAAAGAACCAATCGGACGTCCACGTCAAATCTATACTGGTGAAACACCAAGAGATTACGTAGAGATTTCGAAACGATAAAAAAAAAGCGCCGCAAGGTGCTTTTTTTTTGAGACAAAAGCTCGTCAGCCGCGGCTGACTTAAAGACAAAGGAGAAGGGACAAGGGACAAAGGACCGCTGCGCTATATGACAAAAGACAAAGGACTTAATTAATCTTCGAACGGTACAGTTTCAAATTCGTAACTCGTAACTCGTAATTCGTGGCTTCGAGACTGCTATCGCACCTCAGCCACCAAATGAGTAATTAGACAAGGGACCGCTGCGCTATATGACAAAAGACAAAGGACCCCGCCTCGGCGGACAAGCCGCTGCGCTATAAGACAAAAGAACCGCTGCGCTGAAAGACTTGATCTTTCTTCGAAAAGATTAATTTCAAACTCGTAATTCGTGGCTTCGAGACTGCTATCGCACCTCAGCCACCAAATGAGTAACTCGTAATTCGTAACTCGTAATTCGTAACTCGTAACTCGTAACTCGTAATTCGTAACTCGTAACTCGTAACTCGTAACTATTCAACAACTGCCTGTGCTTTCTTCGAGCCGTCATATATGCTGTACTTTCTGAAGCTGCATTCCAATTCCCCATTGAAGAGTTTAATTTTCTTGTCTGGCTTTAAGCCAAGAGATTTGAACCCTTCTTCGCTTGAAGAAATGACCCAACATTCAAAGCCCTTCATTTCATGCTTCATCCATGTTCCTAAGGCATCGTACATCTGCTCCACATCTACATCCAAACGCTCACCATACGGTGGATTGGTAATCATAGTGCCGTGGTCTTCCGGACGTTTTACCTCTTCAAAACTACAAACAGAAGTCTCTACAAATCTGCCAAAGGAGAAGCCGCGCAAATTGCGACGGGTCTTGGTCACCATCTCATCGCTGAGGTCGGACCCAATGATGCGACAAGGTAAACTTCTTACTTTCTTGTTGGCCTCTTCGTACATCTCATCCCAAACTTCGGCATCGTAATTCAATAGGTTTTTAAACGCATAATGCTGACGCTCAATATTTGATGGAATTCCAGTCGCTAACAACGCTGCCTCAATCAAGAGGGTACCAGATCCACAGAACGGATCAACAAAAGTCGATTTACGGTCCCAACCACTCATGCGCACCAAAGCTGCGGCAACCACTTCATTGATAGGCGCCTCGCCCACTGACTCACGGTATCCTCGCTGAAACAAAGGCAATCCACTGGTGTTTAAGGAGATCGTAGCCGTTTTATTGTTCACATACAGGTCGATCATTACCTGAGGTGTTTTTACATTGACATCGGGACGAGATCCATATTTATCCCGAAACGAATCCGCAATGGCATCCTTGACCACCAAAAAGGGGTATTGTGAGTGGCGGAATAAATCAGAGAAGATCGCCCCCTTCACCGCGAATGTTTTGTCTTTATCAAAAAGCGATGTCCAGTTCATCTTCGCGCAGCGCGCATACAAATCGTCTTCTGATTTCAATTCAAAAACAGCCAATTGCAGTAAAACTGAGATGGCACAGCGGCAATGCAGATTTAAGAAATAGACATCGTTCCAATTGCCTTTAATCTGAACAGCACGGTTTAAAAGAACAACATCTGAAAAGCCCAATTCCTCCAACTCCTCTTTGAGAATCTCCTCCAAACCATAAAATGTCTTCAGTGTAATCACCATTTTACGGTCTTGCTCCTTCATCTCTGTTCCCATCTTTGCCTTTTTATGATTAATTTCCTTTTACTTTGTACAAAAGAACGAATTTGAACCCAATAAAACGTTATGTTTTCTGTCTGTGCCTCTTGCTTTGGAGTGGAATTTCGCTTGGACAAAAGGTTGGACTCGTTTTGAGCGGAGGTGGAGCCACAGGATTGTCGCACATTGGTGTCCTTAAAGCACTAGAAGAAAAAGGCATTCCCATAGACTACATTACAGGGACATCGGCAGGAGCGCTGGTTGGCTCTCTCTATGCCAGTGGATTCAGTCCCGCAGAAATTGAAGCATATGTATTGAGTGAAGATTTCCAACTCATGACTTTGGGGAAATTAAAAAGCACCCAACGTTTTCTCTACAAGGAGCAGGAATACAATGCATCCATGGTTGATCTTTCCTTCGCTGGTGATAGCATCATAAAAAAATCCTTACCTACCAACTTTATTTCGTCGTCATTCCTTGATTTTGAGATGTTGAAAATACTAGGTACAGTTGGGGCATCTTATGGCAATGATTTCGACAGTTTATTTGTCCCGTACCGTTGTGTGGCAAGTGACATTACCCACAAGCAGAGTGTTGTATTTGACCATGGACCGCTAAATCAAGCTGTTCGGTCGTCGATGACCTTTCCCTTTTATTTGTTCCCCATTCGGGTAAATGGCACCTTGCTTTTCGACGGTGGACTTTACAATAACTTTCCGGCGAATGTCATGTATGCAGACTTCGACCCTGATTATATCATTGGCAGCAACGTATCCAACAATGCGAAACCGCCTTCCGAGGATGACCTCATCAGCCAATTGACCAACATGCTTGTGTCCTACTCCGATTACAATCTACCGTGCGATGCTGGTATCATCATTCAGCCAAAAACCGATGTGTCCACCTTTGAGTTTGAAAATGTGAAACGGGCCATTGCCGACGGTTATCAAAATGCCCTTTTGTACATCGATTCGATCTCACAGCATGTCACTCGACGCGTTACACCTGAAGAATTGGCCCAGCGACGCAAGGCATTTCGCGCTGGTATTGCTCCATTGACAGTGAGTTCCATCAACACGGTTTCGGGTTATAAGCGTCCAATAAAATTTGTGACTTCCTCATTGATCCGTGAACGTAAAAATGAACAGTTGCCTTTAAGGACATTTGAAAAACGCTACTATCGACTCAATGCGACCAGTCAACTTGCCTTTCTTTATCCACTTATCACGCTAAAAGACAGCACCTATCATCTTACCTTAGAAGCCAAAAAATCGAAAGCATTTAAATTAGAAGTGGGCGGTCATTTTTCCTCTAGACCAGTAAATACCGGATTCATTGGCTTATCGTACCGCATGATTGGAAAAACAGCTTCGACCATTCGGGCTTCCTCCTACTTTGGGAAATTTTATGGTTCTGCAAAACTCGAATACACTATTGATTTCCCCTCGGTGTATCCTGTTTCACTTTCTGGCTATTTCACCATGAACCGATGGGACTACTTCCGAAGTTTTGCCACTTTCTTTGAAGATGTAAAACCCTCCTTTCTGGTACAAAATGAAATGTACTACGGCGCACGTTTTGACCATCCGATTGGAAACACCACAAAGAGCACCTTTGATGCGCGCTATTTCATCCTCGAAGACGATTACTATCAATCCGAAAACTTCAGCAACAAAGACACTTCCGATGTCACCAATTTTAACGGGTACACCTACAGTTGGCAATTTGTCCAAAACTCTTTAAACCGCAAGCAATTTGCCAATTCGGGGCACTACTTCATTTTCAAGGCAAGGTACGTAACCGGAAACGAAAAGTATACACCAGGGACAACCTCACAAACGGATGAAATCGTTCAGCACCAGCACAATTGGATCAACTTAAACGCCGAATTTCAATCGTTTTTCATTGACCAACCACTTTTTCACTTGGGCATTCATGGGAAAGGAGTTTTCAATAGTCAGTCGCTTTTTACCAATTACACGGCCTCCTTACTTACCTTAACCTCCTTCTCATTGGTCCCAGATGCAGAAACACATTTTTTCAAGGAATACCGCTCACCACAGTATCTCGGAATTGGCATCAATGCCATTTTATCCCCTCGAAAAGACCTCGACCTGCGATTTGACGGCTATTTTTATCAGCCATTTGTTACACTGCAGCAGAACAGCGACGGTACATTTGGGTATTCCAAACCTTTCAAAGGAGAAACCTACATGTCTTCTGCATCCATCATCTATCATTCCTTCGCTGGACCAATTCGTGCCACTGTGAATTATTTTCCGAAGCAAGAAACCCCTTTCAGTTTTCAGTTGAGTTTTGGCTATGTGCTGTTTAATGAAAGAGCAATTCGTTAAACCAACAATATTATCTTTGCGGTCATTGAACTAAATTATGGAAAAGATTATTTGTGGAATTCAGCAAATGGGCATTGGTGTTCCCGATGTACAGTCCGCTTGGAAATGGTACAGGACATTTTTCGGTGTCAATGTACGTGTGTTTGAAGAAGCCGCTGAGGCACCCTTGATGACGCGATACACGGGAGGAAAAGTCCATTCTCGGACGGCAACTCTTGCGCTGAGCATGGAAGGCGGCGGTGGATTTGAAATTTGGCAATTCACAAGTCGTCCCACCGAAAAGGCAACATTCGACATTCGACCAGGTGATACCGGATTGTATATCTGCAAGATTAAATCAAGAAATGTGGCTGAAAGTCATGCGTATTTCAAGAAAAATGGTGCCAATGCGCTAAGTGAGCTTTTTACCGCGCCCAATGGCAAGCCAACATTCTACTGCACCGACCCCAATGGAAATATCTTTCAGATCGTCGAAGGTCGAGGGTACTTTTCCAATTCTGGTCACGCCTCCCTGTGTGGGGGAGCAGCAGGAACCGTGATTGGCGTTCGCGACATTGACAAAGCCCTTTCTTTGTACCAAGACATCTTGGGCTATAATCACATAGAATCAGACGTAACTGGCGAATTTGAAGATTTGAACCGTTTGGGTGGATCCGGAAAATACCGCCGCGTTTTGTTGACCCACAGTGCCGAGCGCAGAGGTCCATTCGCCAAATTATTAGGTCCAACCGAAATAGAACTTATTCAATCTTTAGACCGCGCAGACGTACGTGCCATCTTTGAAAATCGCTTCTGGGGAGATTGGGGCTTCATACATCTTTGCTTTGACATCCAAGGTATGGATCAATTGCAAAAAGAATGCGAAGCAAAAGGATATCCGTTCACGGTGGATAGTTCGGATACCTTTGACATGGGCGAAGCGGGCGGACGATTCTCTTACATTGAAGATCCCGATGGAACATGGATTGAGTTTGTGGAAACACATAAAGTTCCAGTGATGAAAAAATGGGGTTGGTACATCAACTTAAAACACAGAAAACCAGGTAAATATTTACCAAATTGGATGCTTCGCGCCATGGGCATGAACAAAGTCCGCGATTAAGGTAAATTATCCGATATACACCGTTGTTTATTTCAGTATATTTGAAATCTATTTAACCAAGCCAATGAATCCGTTTAAATACATTTTTGCAGTTTTAGCCCTTGTTGCAATAAGCATTTCTTC